>NZ_ASSC01000458.1 GCF_000520735.1 Paenibacillus forsythiae T98 | reverse complement strand
GCGCCCCCGCCGTATCGTTGGCGATCACCCGCATTGCGACGGACCCGGCCATTTCGGCAATGACCGGATTGACCTTGCCGGGCATGATGGATGAGCCGACTTGCGCGGCGGGCAGCTTATATTCGCCAATGCCGCCGGACGGACCGGAATTCAGCAGGCGGAAATCGCCCGATATTTTCAGCAGATTCACCGCCGCTGCTTTGAGCAGCCCCGAAGTCTCGACGAACACATCCATATTCTGGGTCGCATCCATCGGAAAATCGCTCCGGGATAACCCGAGCCCGGTCATTTCCCGCAGCTCCTCCGCGACGGCGTAAGCATACGCTAACGGCGCATTCATCCCTGTACCGACGGCCGTCCCGCCGATATTGATCTCCCGCAGCCGCTCCTCCGCTTTATACAGCCGCCACCGGTCACGGGCTACCGCTTTGGCGTATGCGCCGAAGCTCTGCCCGGCCATGATCGGCAGCGCATCCATCAGCTGCGTCCGGCCCTGCCTTAAGCAATCCGCATACTGCCGCTCCTTCTCCTGCAACGCTTCCTGAAGTGAAGACAGCTCTTCACTCAGCAAGCGCAGCAGCGGAATGACGGCGATGCGCAGCGCGGTCGGATAGACGTCGTTCGTCGACTGGCAGAGATTCACATGGTCAATCGGATGGACCAGCCGATAGTCTCCCCTGATTCCGCCCAGCCGCTCAATCGCCCGGTTGGCGATTATTTCGTTCACATTCATGTTGGTGCTGGTTCCCGCCCCGCCCTGATAGGCGTCCACGATAAAATGCTCATCCAGCACGCCTGAGAGAATATCGTCGCAGGACAGCTGGATCGCTTTGGCGACAGACTCCGGGATATTTCCTTGCCGTCCGTTAACTTTGGCCGCAGCTTTCTTCACGAGCACCATGGCTCTTGCGAGCCGCAGATGGGCCGGACGGCCGCTGACCGCAAAGTTATCCCGAGCGCGTACAGTATGAATGCCATAGTAGGCATCCCGCGGCACTGGAGCACTGCCAAGCGAGTCCTGTTCCATACGGAAGGTCAATTCGTCACTCATTCCAGGCTCACCCGCCAATCCGGGACATTTGACGATGCATAGCATGCTGGGAAGACTTGCAGCTCGGCTGGACGAGCATTTCATGCCGCTGCGGCTTGGCTTCGAGCGATTGCCGGAATACTTGCCTCAACAGCTCATCATTGCCGATAAACGGCTTGAGGTCCCACTCGTCGTTCCAATAGAGGCAGGGCTTGACATATCCGTCGGCCGTTATGCGCAGCCGGTTGCAGGCCATGCAGAAATGATCGCTCACCGGACTGATGAGACCGAATTGTCCGGCGGCTCCGGAAATCCGGTAATACCTGGCCGGCCCGGAATCATCAGCCGTTCCGCAATAGGATGGATTGGACAGGCCGCCCGAAGGCTCCACACGCCGCGCGTTCCAGCCTTTCTCCGCACATTGCGCCATTATGCCTTCGAGCGGCATATACCCTGCTTTCCATCCCTCTGCCTGAACGCCGATAGGCATATATTCGATAAAGCGGATTCGCAGCGGATAATTCAGCGTCAACCGCAAAAAAGACTCGACTTCGTCGTCGTTCACGCCCTGCATGAGCACTACATTGAGCTTCAGTGTTTCGAATCCGGCTTCAAAGCATGCTTCGATAGCATCCAGGACCCGGCCCAGATCACCGCCGCGCGTGATCCGGGCGTACCGCTCCGGCAGAAGAGAATCCAGACTGATGTTGACGTCGGTCAACCCGGCCTGGCGAAGCGCCCGGGCCTTGGACGCCAGCAGCATGCCGTTGGTGGTCAGCCCTATGCGCTTGATGCCGGTTATCAAGCCCAGCTTGGCTACAAGCTCTTCCAGGCGGGGCCGCAGGAGCGGTTCTCCGCCGGTAATCCTTACCTTCGTAACACCCATCTCCGCAAGCGCATTTACGATGGCAACCATCTCGTCGAAGGTGAGCAGATCCATCTGCGGAGTATATTCCGCCTTGTTCCCCGGTCTGCAATACTGACAGCCCAGATTGCAGCGATCCGTAATGGAGAGTCGCACATAATTATGTACACGGCCAAAGGAGTCAACCAGGAGGTTGGACAAAGATTTCACCTTGCTTTCTTCATGTTAATGACTGATTTAATAACCGGACAAGTCGCCAAAAGGCTGCAGCAGCTGCGCGCTGGCTATTCTTTTCCGCGCAATCGACTCTTCGATTTGATCGGGGTCAACGAACCTGAGAGCGCTCGTCGGGCACACCCGCACACATTCCGGTCCGTTGCCGGTTTCTTCACATAAATCGCATTTATGCGCGACGATTCGTTCCTTCCGGCTCCATGATCCCGCAGCATTCGACCGAAGGCCGGGTTGCCGCTGCTTCTCGCCATCCCGGTACGCGGTAACCATCGTAATCGCTCCAAAGGGGCAGGCCAGCATACAGGTCTTACAGCCAATACAAGTATCCTGGTTAATAAAAATGCTGCGGTCCCTGTTCACAATCGAGCCGTTGGGGCACACATTGGCGCATGGCGCATCCTCACAATGCCTGCACTGAACGGGAGCGGTAACCGTGTCCGTTTCGATCACGCTAAGACGCGGGTAAAAGGCAATCTCGCTTTCTTCCTGCTCAAACAGACGATTTCCGGTATGCGCGACGACACAGGCCGCTTCACAAGTGTGACATCCGATACATTTATCGGGATCAGCAAGTACGAAACTGTTCATGACAACTCCTCCTTGGCGCTTCTGGAAATAAACTCGGTATGCAGCAAATGATGGGAGACATGGCCCAAAGGCTCTCCCAAGAAATCTTTGTATAATTTAATAATGGCCGGGTTCTCATGCGACTTGCGGACCTTCTGATTGGAATCATGGCGGTAAATGGAGCTTTTTCGGGCCTGATAGGCGCTCTTTCGCTGCGTCTCCAGCAGTAGCTTCGGTTGGCCGCCGCCGCTGACGCATCCTTCGGGACAGGCCATAACTTCGATAAAATGATAGGGGCAGGTCCCAGCGGCTACTTGCTCCAAAATAGAGGAGACGTATTTGAGCCCTGCGACCATGGCCACCCTCAGCTCCAAATCCCCGATCTGAACCGTTGCCGTGCGAATCCCTTCATCGCCTCTGATAAAATCGAGCTGAAGGCTCGGAATGGACTCGTGCGTGATCAGCTCATAGCCCGTTCGAATGGCCGCTTCCATGACTCCTCCGGTGGCGCCGAAGATCGTTGCCGCTCCGGAATAATCGCCAAGCGGCGAATCAAACGGTTCGTCGGGCAGATTCATGAAATCAATGCCTGTGTCCTTGATTAATTGGGCCAGCTCCCTCGTCGTTATCACCAGATCCACTTCACGGTGTCCGTCCACATTCATCTCTTCCCTGCCTGCCTCAAATTTCTTGCATGTGCAGGGCATGACCGCCACGCTGAGGATATCGGCCGGAGCTATGCCCTCCAATTCGGCGCTGTAGGTCTTGACCAAGGCTCCTACCATTTGCATGGGCGATTTGCAGCTCGACAGATGCTCCAGCACATGGGGCCCGGCCGTCTCCGCATGCTTGACCCAGGCCGGACAGCAGGAGGTGAACATGGGCAGCCGCTCGCCGGACAGGACTCTGCCTATTAATTCACTGCCCTCTTCCATAATCGTGACGTCAGCGCCGAAGTTCGTATCATACACTCTGTCAAAATTCAGCCGTCTCAAAGCCGCCGCCATCTTGCCCGGCGTTAATGTGCCAAAGGGCAAGCCGAATTCCTCCGCGAGCGAGACACGGATAACCGGAGCGCACTGCACAACCTTGTACCGCTTCGGATCGGCCAGCGCCTCCTTAAGATCGGACGCATGCCCGGTTGAATAGGCGGCGAATAAGGGTTCGCGGACACTGGAGAGCTGACCTCTTTGCCGCAGCTTCTCCGTACGGGAAGTCAGGGAAGAATTGCTTTCCGCCGCATATGCGCTGCATGTCTGAACGCATTGCCCGCAAATTACGCAGCGGTGCGCGTCAATCCTTTGGGGTGCGCCCGCTTCCCCGATAATGGCGTCCACCGGGCATACCGCCGCGCACCGTCTACAGCCGGTGCATAGCTGTTCGTCAATGTGAATAATCGGATCCAGGTTTGTCATATTTCAAGACTCCTTAAGCTGTTCAGACCTGCAGCTGTCCGTGATCGGGATACCCCGAGGCCCGGATCGACCAGCTTCAGCGCCTGTTCGGGGCAGACCGAGACGCAGGCTGGAACAAGCCCGCCCCCGCCTTCTGTCAAGCCCCTGCCGTTGCCGCCGGTCGCCGCTCCTGCTGGCCCAATCTCTCCGGACGCCTCATTCCCGGTATAGGTGATATCCTTGCATAAATCACATTTATACGCGATGACTCTCGTTTTTCGTTCCAGGCCGTCCTTCTGCCGTTCCCTTAAGGTTGGCTGTTTATGCTCCTCGCCGCTACTGTAAACCTTATCCAGACTGATTGCTCCAAACGGGCAAATCATGGCGCAGGCTTTGCAGCCTATACAGCGCTCCTCATCGATAGTAATGACGCCATCCTTCTGCCGGATCGCCTGCACCGGACAAACCCCAGCGCAAGGCGCGTTCTCGCAGTGCCGGCACTGAACAGGCATCGTGAAGCTGTCCGTGCGGATAACCTGCAGCCTTGGAATGACCGGCATGGTGACTGTGCCTGCTGCTGCAGCCACCCCGTTATCACGATTATGCACGGCGAAGCAGGCCAGCTCGCACGCTTTGCAGCCGATGCATTTGCCGACTTCGGCAATGACGAACGAATTCGGCCGTTCCTTCATCATGCTTGACCCGCCCCCGCCTTCATCTGCTTTCTAATCGACTCGTATTGCTCCCGCACCTGCTGTTCGGCCCGAAGCTGATCCGGTATCTTTTCCAGACGAATCGCGCAATATTTGTACTCCGGCGTCTTCGAAACGGGGTCCAAAGCATCGCCAGTCAGCTCGTTGCATGCGCCGATCCAGAAATGATAGGTCATATAGGTCGCGCCTTTCTTGACCCGGTCGCTGACTTGCGCTCTGGCCATAACCCTGCCCCGTCGGGAGATAATTCGAACCAGCTGCCCGTCTTCAAGGCCAAGGCTCGAAGCATCCACGGGGCTAATCTGGATATTGCCAGGCTCATCGGACAATTGGCTAAGGGCGCGGCAGTTCCCGGTCATGGTGCGGACGGAATAATGTCCGACTTCGCGGACGGTCGACAGCGTTAACGGATACTCCTCGTCCGGCTGCTCCAACGGCGCTCTCCATTCACAGGCGAACAGCCGCCCTTTGCCGTTAGCCGTCGAGAAACGGTTGCCCTCATACAAGTACGGTGTACCCGGATGATCTTCGGTCGGGCAAGGCCACTGAACACCGCCCTGCTCCTCCATCTTCTTGTAGCTTGCTCCCTCGAAACTCGGACAGAGGGCTCTCATCTCGTCCCAGATCTCTTCCGTATTCCGGTAGGACATCGGGTAGCCCATCGCCGTAGCTATTTCGCTGATAATCTGCCAATCCGGCTTCACATCCCCTGGAGGATCGACGGCCTTTCGAATCCGCTGAAATCCACGGTCGGCTGATGAGTATACCCCTTCATGTTCGCCCCAGGAGGTAGCGGGCAGAATGACGTCCGCATGCAGCGCCGTTTTGTTCATGAAGATATCCTGCACAATGACAAACTCCATCTTCTCGAGCGTTTCTCTCACTTCGGCAGCATTCGGATCACTCTGTACCGGATCTTCGCCAAAAATGTAATACGCCTTTACCTTGTCTTCTTTCAATACAAGATGGGGAATTTCCGTCAAGCGGTACCCGATTTTATCCGGCAGCGCTACACCCCAGGCTTTCTCGAATTTTTTGCGTATTTTGGAATCGGTAACGGATTGGTACCCCGGATACACATTAGGCAATGCCCCCATGTCGCAGGAGCCCTGCACGTTATTCTGGCCGCGGACCGGTCCGATGCCGACGCTAGGTCTGCCGAAATTGCCGGTTAAGAGCGCCAGCGAAGCAAGCCCTTTGACTACGTCCACCGCCTGGGCGAATTGACACACTCCCATGCCGTACAGAATCATCGCTTTATTGGATGTGGCGTACTGCCGCATCACCTTGCGGATGTCACCTGCTTTTACACCGGTGATGCTCTCGGCATATTCAGGTGTATACTTTTTCACATTTTCCTTATAATCCGCAAAGCCCTCCACATAATTGGATACATAATCTTTGTCGTACAGCTCTTCCTCTATGAGCACATGTCCAAATGCATTGACCAGCGCCATATTCGTCCCGCCCTTCAGAGGCAGCCATGTATCCGCAATTCTCGCGGATTCGGTCTTGCGTGGATCGGATACGATAATCGTAGCGCCTTTCTGCTTCGCCTTGACGATTCGTCTGGCAACAATCGGATGCGTAACCGCAGCGTTATAGCCAAAAATAAAGAGCAGATCCGTATCCTCGATTTCCGGGATGGAATTCGACATCGCTCCATCGCCCAGCGAATAGGTCAGCCCCGCTACGGACGGACCATGGCACACTCTGGCACAGTGGTCGATGTTATTGGTTCCGATCACGGCCCGCATAAATTTCTGCATCACATAGTTGGCCTCATTGCCCGGTCCTCTGGCCGAGCCTGTACCCATGATCGCATCCGGGCCATATTTTTCCTTGATAGCTGTAAGCTTCTGCGCTGTGAACTGGATGGCCTCTTCCCAAGAGACCTCACGCAAAACCCCTTCTTTACGAATCATGGGCTTGCGAAGGCGGGAAGTCAGAATTTGCGGATCATTCAGAAAATCCCAGCCATAATGCCCCTTCAGGCACAGGTTCCCTTCATTCGTCCGCCCATTGGCGGGCTCGGCCCCAACAACCTTTCCGTCCTCAACCAGCAAATTCATGTGACAGCCGCTGCCGCAATACGGGCATATCGTCAGTACTTTGTTCCCCATTGGATAACCACCTTTTTATGTGATTTTTTGCACAAAGATCACAACAAAAAATAAGCCAATACAAAGTATAAATAGAAATACACAATGTACTGGCTTATTAAAAAGCGAAGAAGCTGGCGCCCTTTCTCTTTAATCAAACCGATTTATTCAGTTGAATAACAATCGCCCGGCCGCTTGGACAAAGTTCGGAAATCTTCCAGGTATATGTAAATCGACTGCCAAGCGTGCCTATCATTTCGGTCATGAATTCTCTTTCCAAATAAGGCTTTAAGACTTTCCAATTTTCCGCAACGAGATCAACAGCGCCTTCTTTCATCAGAATCTCCGACAGACTTGAGAGAACCCCCTTAATCTCAATCGTGATCAACGAGTCGTTCTCCACCATAACCTTTACATTCTCCGGACCCTTGCCCCGATAGTGCTTCACTATCTTGACTACAAGTCTTCTAATCTTCTCCTGGTATTCGAATTCAGTCCCAAACATCCAAACACCTCAGAACTAAGCGTCTTTTAATGGATTACATTTCATTTATTACATGTTCATGTTAGACTTTTCCAAAAACCTTGTCAATACATAAATTCGGGCATATCCATACGTTTCCAGCTATTATGCCAGAATTCCTGGACATTATCGTCAAAATACCCGAAAAAGAGCAGCAAAGGTCTGAGCTCCGCCTGGGTGCCGGATTCAGACCTTTGCTGCTCTGCTGCGTTTACCCATTGTACTTTAGTCCCGGATTCATTTTCTCAGGCGCCGTCCTCTTTCAGACGCAGCAGCGCGGCAGCCGCAGCATGCTGCTCCGCTTCCTTCTTGGAGCGTCCACTGCCCCTTCCGAGTGAACGGCTGGCCATATACACTTCAGAGACAAATTCACGCTCATGCGCAGGTCCCCGCTCTTCAATAATCCGATACTCCAAGGTGCCCATACCGTGATGCTGAATCAATTCCTGCAATTCGGTCTTGAAGTCCGACATCTGCATTTGCAGCTTCCCATCCGTCTCAACCAGCGGAAACACGTGGTTATCCAAAAATTTACGGACCTTTTCCAAGCCCTGATCCAAATAAAGCGCTCCCACGAAGGATTCGAACACATCGGCCAGCAGAGCCGGCCGGGTTCGTCCTCCCGTCAGCTCTTCGCCTTTGCCAAGCAGCACGTAGCGGCCAAAGCCAAGCTTCTCGGCGA
>NZ_ASSC01000457.1 GCF_000520735.1 Paenibacillus forsythiae T98 | reverse complement strand
AAGCCCGCCATGATCCAGCCTGCGGCAAAAAAGAGGACGATGACAAGGAGCGCCGGAGTCAGCCCCCAATCCATAATCACATTGATCATGACCGTTCCAAGCCCAAGGCCCGCCATCCAATAGACATACAAGCTCCCCATCTGCCGGGCGCGGTTCTCCTCCCTGACCTGGCTCATGCAAATAATCCAGATCGGCGAGAAGCCCGCCCCGAGCAAGGCCGAGGCCGTAATCAGAACACCGGCATGGCGGGTGGTCACCATCAGGACCAGACCGGCCAAGGCGACGGCAAAGCCGCCATGCAGGACCGCTTGCTGCGGCATTCTGTCGAGCAGATAGCCGATGAAGCCTTTGATCAGGCTGTCGGTCAAATAATGAATCGATACGGCAATCCCGACAGCGGCCGCCGTCAGTCCAAGATGTTCCATCGCATACATAGGCAAAAAGGCGACCAGAAATGCCCCCCTCACCCATTCCATGAAAAAGAGGGCCAGACCGAGGCGGGCAAGTGACGTATCCGCTCTCCCCGGCTTATTAACGATATCCATGAGCGGTCTTCGCCTTCCCTTTCGTCTGCAGCGGATGCAGCGTCTGAGCCGCATGGGACGGGCGCTGCTCCAGCGTCTCCAGCACTTCGCTTACAATCTGCCCGGCGGCGTTCTTCCGGGAGAGGGCATTCATCTGGCGCGTGATTTCCTCGCGGTAAGGCTTCATTTCCAGCAGCCGGAGGCAGCTAATCAGTTCCTGTTCCGTGCTCGCGGTATACAGCGCCCGTTGACGGGACAACGCTTTGGCGTTCCCTGCTTCCTGTCCGGGAAGAGGGCAATACACGATAACGGGCAGCGACAGCGCGAAAGCCTCGGTAAGCGTTACGCCCCCGGCCTTGGTCAGCAGGCAGGAGGAAACGGACATCAGCTCATGCATTTCATCCGTATATCCGAGAATGTGGACGCGCTCATGGTTCCGGTAATTATCCTCCATCGACAGCCTGAGCTTTTGATTATTTCCGCAGAGCACAATGGAATCGAAGTCGGTATGCTCCATGACGCTTTTTAATATTTTGCGGACCTTGACGGACACCCCGTAGGCTCCCGCAGACAGTAGAATATAGCGCCGGTCTTCCCTCAGCCCGTGCTTTCGTATGAGCTGTGAACGATCGGCGGATTCGGCGAATGCCGCCCGGACCGGAATGCCGCTGACCGTGATCCGTTCTTCGGCCACGCGGGCTTTCATCAATTCCTGCTTGATGCTCTCGCTGGCGACAAAATACTTCATGGTCCGGGGATGAAGCCATCTTCCGTGCAGACAATAGTCGGTCAGGACCGTAAAGACCGGGATATGGTCCGCCGACTCAATGCCAAGCTGTGAAGCGGCTAAATACGGATAGGTGTGAATGATCAGATCCGGCTGCAGGTCATTCAGAAATTTCCTTACTTTGTGCTTGCCCATAGAATGCAAAAATTGCCCGAGCGGGTAATCCGGCTTCATGCCGCTGGTCATGTTGTACATGATTCCGTAGAGATTCGGAGCATATGAGGCGCTTTTCAAGTAAAATGTCCGCGTGATTCCGTTCAGCACGGGATGCACTTCACCGAAAAGGTCGACAATATGCACCCGGTTGATTCCTCTGGACCGGAAGGACTGTTCAATGGCCTGGGCCACCTTGGCGTGGCCGTCCCCAAACGCGGACGATACAATAAGCACCACAGGATCGGGTTTCATCGGAAGTCTCCTTTGTTCGGGTTATAAAGCAACTGTATTCCTTAAACATAAGAGGACGATTAAACCATACGCTATATATTATTAAATACCCGCTTTCGTTCTATCCCTGATTCTAAATATAATGTGCCCGCTTCGGAAAAATGAAAAGCCCCGTCGTCAATTCAACAACAGGGCTTGTCCTAACGGATGTAGTTGTCCAGCGCTTTGTTCAAGTCTTCAAGAACCTTGCTTTCGTTGCCGTGGTGGACCGCTTTGACCACGCAGTTCTCCAAATGGTCCTTTAACAGCAGCTTGGCGGCCTTGTCCAAGGCCTTCTGCACGGCTGCGATCTGCAGCAGCACCTCAGAGCAGTCCCGGTCCTCGGCGGTCATTTCCTTGACAGCGCGAATGTGGCCTTCAATCCGGGCCAACCGGTTGACGATCTGCTTGCGGTACTTATGCTCGTGATCGTCTTCGTGTACACTGGCTTCCTGTCCCATATCGCACCTCTCCAGTCTCTCTTAGCCGCTAATTAACCATGACGGCCATGCCGCTATTATACCAAGAGAGGGTAGACAGAAACAATTTTGTGGAGCTTACATCGAATGAAGCGCCAAATTCGGTCCACTCTGCGCATAACAGATTAGCGGAGCAGTCTGAGGCCGCTTAAGATCACGGCCAGCGTGCTGCCTTCATGGCTGACCACGCCGGACGGCAGATTGATCTCGCCCCAGAAGTTGGATACGACGAGGATGAGTATGACGGCCAGGGCAAAAGCAACATTCTGCCGGATGACCCTGCGCGTCCGCCGTCCAAGCGATATCGCGAACGGAATTTTGGAAATATCGTCGGTCATCAGCACTACATTTGCCGTCTCCAGCGCGACGTCGGTTCCGGCTGTGCCCATGGCGATGCCAACGGCGGAAGCCGCCAGCGCGGGCGCATCGTTGACGCCGTCGCCGACCATGGCCACCTTGCCGTGCCGCTCGGTCAACTCACGAATCAGCGCAAGCTTCTGATCCGGCATCAGCCCGGCATACACCTCGTCCACACCGGCCGCGCGGCCGATGGCCTCGGCGGTGAGTCTGGCGTCTCCGGTCAGCATGACGACCTTCTTGTCCATGCTCTTAAGCTTCATGACGGCTTCCCGCACGCCGGGGCGCAGCACATCCTGAACCGCCAGCATGCCGATCAGGGTGCCTTGCGATTCAACGAAGATCACTGTCTTGCCTTCCGATTCAAGCTTGTGCGCCACCTGAAGCTTGGCGGACTCCAGGTCCAGATCCGCAAGCAGCTCCTTCTTGCCGATTCGGCACTTTCTGCCGCTTACGGTCCCGCTGACGCCCATCCCGGTCACGGCCTGCATATTCGCCGCAGGCTCCATTTGAAGGCCGCCGGATTTGGCGAAATCGACAATCGCTTTGGCGATCGGATGCTCCGACAAATACTCCAGCGAAGCGGCGAGCGTGAGCAGCTCCTCTTCGCTTCGGCCTTCGGACGGCAGGACTTCGGTCAGCTTCGGCTTGCCTTCGGTCAAAGTGCCCGTCTTGTCGAAAGCGACGACGTTCACTTCGCCCATCTGCTCCAGATGGACGCCGCCTTTGAACAGCACGCCTTTGCGGGCGGCGTTTGATATGCCGGACAGAATGGCGGGCATGATTGAGGATACGAGCGCGCACGGCGAGGCGACAACAAGAAAGATCATCGCCCGGTACACGGTCGTTTCCCACGACCAGCCGAAGAGAAACGGCGGGACGGCCATGAGCAGCAGGGCGGCGCCAACCACAACTTTGGCGTAGATGCCCTCAAAGCGCTCCACGAACAGCTGGCTTGGCGGCAATTCATCCTTGGCTTCCTGCACAAGATGAATAATCCTTGCCAGCAGCGTGTCCTCCGCGCCGCTATCCGTACAGACCCGCAGCGCCCCCTGACCGTTGATCGTTCCGGCGAAGACCTTGTCCCCGGCAGCAAGATCGACGGGGATGGACTCGCCCGTGATGGAGGACTGATCGACGGCCGAATGTCCTTCCAGTATGTGGCCGTCGCAGGGGATGCGTTCGCCCGGTCTGACGAGCACGATATCGCCCTTTTGCAGCTCTGACGCCCGGACCCTAACCTCGCCGTCATCCTTCAGGAGAACCGCGTCTTCCGGCCGATATTTCAGAATGGAGGCGATATCCTGATTCGTCTTCTCCATCGTGTAGTCCTCCAGCGCTCCGCTCAGACAAAAGATAAAGATCAGCATCGCGCCGTCCAGCCAGTACCCGATCGCCGCAGCGCCTGCCGCCGCCACAACCATTAGCAGGTCGACATCAAGATCCTTCTCCTTAACCAGAGTTTCAAGGCCTTCCCATGCCTTCCGGTAGCCGCCGACAAGATAGGCGAGAATGAAGAACAGAATTTCCAGCACACCTTGACCATTCCTGCCCGTGACCCAGGCCAGCCCGATGAAGAGCAGGCAAGCCGCCGCGATAATGAGACCTCCATGCTGCTCCCACAGCGCGCTCAGAGGCCTTTTTTCTTCCGTTTCCCGTGCAATCATAACTTGTTCCATAACCCGCTTCCTCCTCCAATAACTATTAATGCTGAGAACTGTTCTCACTATAATATCCCCCCCTGGGGGTTGTTGTAAATACAGAATTTCATAGGAGTTGTGACAAAAGTCGAATAATTTCGCAGCAAGAAGCCTAATTGGGAGGGAGATATTTGCAGTCGGGAGATGTGGGGAAAGGCAGGATTTGCGGTGATAATGCCAAAAAGGCCCGGCGAGTGTTCACCGGACAGAATAATGAGCGGTATGGTGGGGCTTCCGCCTTACAGCTCTGCAGCCACCCCGAAATGATCCGAGACGACCGCTCCCCGAATGCCGTTCAAGACGACAAGGCAGGACTTGGCCTGAAGCGGACGGCTGGAGAAAATATAATCAATGCGCAGCTTGCCCTTGTTATCGTCCCAGCCCTTGATCGCTTTGGTAACCGTGGCTCCGTCATCCTTCACGGAAGCGGAAGCGTACAGATCATGCCAGCCTTGCTGAACCACATAATCATAACCCTCGTCCCGAATCTCCGCCACGTTGTTGAAATCGCCCATAATAAACACCGGTAATTCCTTCAGTGTGTCAAGCTTCGCCTGCGCGGCATCCCATTGACCGCGAAAAAGCTCCTCTTCATCATTCCACCAGCCGAAATGACCACAGACAAACCAGGACTCCTCCCCGCCGACCTCTGCTTTGACTCCGACAATCTTCCGTGTGCGGTAGTTCTCATAATCCCGCGTAACCGATACGTACTCGCTGAAGGCAGCGGTTGCAGGTGTGCGTGTCAAGATCGCCAGACCCTCGTCGTACTTGATAAATCCCGTATGTACGGGTATCCATGTCCAATAGTAGGGGATACCCAGCTTTTGCAGCAGCACGAAGGCGTAATTATCCTGTCGGACCACCGTTTCCGGCTCGGCATAGATAAAGCGCTCCAAAGCCGTAGCGGACAGCGCTTTCTCTTCCTTCGACTGATTGACCTCCTGGAGTGCGATGACATCAAACTGCTGATCCGTGATAAAGCTGGCCAAGCGTTCTATTTTCCCAAGCTGGTCGGTTTCCATCCATGCGTGAGTGTTTAAAGTCAGTATTTTCAAGCGCGATCCCCCTCACCATAAAATGAGTTCTATTTTTTCATGGCTATTATACTTCTTTTCGAGAGGTTGTCAAAAAAAATAAACCGGAGAAATTTAACATTTCCCGGTTGGCGAGCTGCGAGGTTATGAACTTAATATATCCCTCCGGTTTACTTTAACGCCCGACAAGGATTGCTCGAACATGTCGAGAATGAAGAGGAACCGTTCCGCTTCACGGAACACATGATCCGCCAGCAGTGGATGAATGATGCTTTTGATCCGGCATGCATCGATTAAGTCCCGCGCTGTTTTCTTGAAGTCACGCAATTCTTTTACAGAAACCCGGTTTTCATCTACAAATTGACTAAGCAGCGGGACGGTTTGAGACTGTGGTCGCATAGAACTTAAATCTTGCGCCTGAAACAGCAGCATATCAAAATCATTGCTGAATTCCCGCGCTTGTTCAACCAGCTTCCGCTCAGACGGGTCCAGCAAATGACCAATAAATTTGGCATGATCGGCCATGATCTTCAAGAAAAAGACATTCTCATCGATAATGGCATCGGGTAAGGGTTCGAGTCTTCCTGTATTTAGCTCTTCCAGCCGGTTTCTGAAATAATTGGCTTCCCTGCTTACATGATCCACCAGCAAAGGGAAGTTGGTCTGACCGGGGAGCTTGCATTGCAGGATCAGGCCCAGCACCATTCGCTTGAACGCCCAAATATTGGCCGCCGCAACCCCAACCTCTGTATTGAAATTTTTGATGATCCGGGGATCTGCGTCGGCCTGAAATTCATGGGCTCTTCTCTCAATATCCTCAAAAATCTTGTAAAAGCGGTCGGCTTCACTCTTAAGCCGGGTATCCTCCGCCCGAAAACCCAGTCCAAGAAATAAAGAATGCTCCTTCATAATCCTCGACCAAAATCGGATTTCATCCAGCGACCGGACAACGAAAGCATCCAAGCATATCCCTCCTTTGGCAAAAAAACTACCCGCTTCTAGAGATATGGGATTTCCGTGTCCATTATGACATCCGAGACTTGCCCCCTATCAATGATATTCCGGAAGCCATTTCCCGTGGGCGGCGATAAGCTCATTGCACATATTGACGATGTCATCCATGGACAGCTCTGCCGCCGTATGCGGGTCGAGCATCGCCGCATGATAGATATGCTCCTTCTTGCGTGTGATCGCGGCTTCGATCGTCAGCAGCTGGGTATTGATATTCGTGCGATTCAGCGCCGCAAGCTGGGGCGGCAGGTCACCGATAAAGGTAGGCTGGATTCCGCTGCGGTCGACCAGGCATGGCACCTCCACGCACGCTTCCCGAGGCAGGTTGGTGATGAGTCCGGTGTTCATGACGTTGCCGCCGATTTTGTACGGAATGTTCGTCTCTATCGCCTCGATGATATACGACGCATACTCATGCGAGCGCTCATGCTCCAGATTGCGGTTGTTCACCATCTCCTCGCGCATATGTTCCCAGCGTTCGATCTGCTCCACGCAGCGGCGCGGATATTCGTCCAGCGGAATCTGGAAGCGGTCGATCAGCTCGGGATAGTTCCGCTTGATAAAGTACGGGTGATACTCCGCCGTATGCTCCGACGATTCCGTATTGTAATAGCCGAACTTTTGCATAATCTCATAGCGGACCATGTCGTTATGCGGTTCTTTTTGCTTCTCGGCGGCCCGTCTTTTAATTTCGGGATACAGGTCCTTGCCGTCCTTCGTAACCTCCAGCAGCCATGCCATGTGGTTAATTCCGGCGATTTTCGCCTGCAAGCCTTCCTGCTCGATGCCCAGATGCTCGAACAGATGCGGCACGCATACCTGTACGCTGTGGCACAAACCGACCGTCCGCACACCGCCGTACGTATTCATGACATTCGTGAGCACGGCCATCGGGTTCGTGTAGTTCATAAAGAGTGCGTCCGGACAGACTTCACGGATATCTGCGGCAAAATCGAGCATAACCGGAATCGTGCGCAGGTTGCGGAAAATGCCGCCGATGCCGACGGTATCGGCAATTGTCTGCCGCAGGCCGTACTTCTTCGGAATCTCAAAATCGGTGATGGTGCAGGGATCGTACCCGCCCACCTGAATCGCGTTAATGACATATTTGGCTCCGCGCAGCGCCTCTTTGCGGTCGGTGTAGGCTTTGATTTCGCAGGTGCTGCCGCTGCTCCGCTTCAGGTTCAGCAGCATATTCTCGGAATCCGACAGACGGCGGGAATCAATATCGTACAGCGCCAGCTCAAACCCCTGAAGCGCCGGTGTAGCCATGCAGTCTCCCAATACATTTTTGGCAAAAACCGTGCTTCCCGCACCGATAAATGTAATCTTGGACATCGATTCTATTCCTCCTTGTGTTGGGAAGAATGCCGCCGATCACCGCATATTCTTTGTGGAAATTATCCGAAAAAACCTATGAATAATGCAGCTTTGTACGGTAACTTCGTTCCCTCTCTTCACTATTTACTATAGAGCAGAGCCTGGAGAATTTATATGGAGGAATACAAGGAGCATATGGAGGTTTGTCGGATGATTTGATAAAGTTATGGTGAAGAACACTGATCTATCAAGCTGGAGGAATCTATGAACCCCGATCACTATCAATTTGAAATCGGCATTAACCTGCATCCCGGCGAGGGAGAGCTGACCGTTCTGTTCAGCGGCGAGGGCAGCCCCAGACCCGGCCATAAAATCGGCCCGTCCGTGCATGACTATTATTTGATCCATACCGTGCTTTCCGGCGAGGGGGTATTTGTAAGCGCAGGCCGTTCCTATTCCTGCCAGGCGGGGGACACGTTTCTGATTACGCCCGGCAGTCTGTTCAGCTATGAGGCGGACCGGCGGACGCCATGGCAATATGCCTGGGCCGCGATCCAGGGAGATGCCGCTTCACACCTGCTTAAAGAGGCGGGAGTGTCCCGGGAGAAGCCGGTGCTGAAAGGCGCCGATCCGCTGGCTCTTCATTCTTTCTATCACCGCATCAGGCATTCTTTCAAGCAATCGCCCTTTCCCGAGCTGGAAAGCCTGGAAGCATCGGGCTGGTTGAGGCTGCTCCTTCACAGGCTGGGACTTGCGAGCAGGGACCTTGGGAATACGTCCGACCGGCATCAGGAAATGATCGACCGCCAGGTGGAACAGGCCAAACGCTGGATTTCGCTTCAATATCATCAGCAGCTTGGCATCAGCCAGATCGCTTCCTCCCTGGGTTATCACCGGGCCCATTTCTCCAAGGCTTTCAAGGAGCGGACCGGGCTGTCCCCGAAGCAGTACCTGATGAAGATCAGGATGGATAAGGCAAAGGAACTGCTGGAAAGCAAAGTCTTGACGATTGACGAGGTGTCCTCGTCGGTCGGCTTTAACGACGCGCTCTACTTCTCCAAGCAGTTCCGCAGCTGGTGCGGCCAGTCTCCAAGCGAATATCGCAGCGGATTCAAGCGTTAGGCCGGTGTATGAATGAGGGGGCGGCTGGGGTCCTTGTACACCAGCGACTCCGGCACAGGCTACACCTGCACCTTCCAACTGCTCGAGCTTGAAGCTTCCGGGTGGCGTTCCTCAAGCCAGGCAGTCACCGCCGTTACCGCTTCATCCAAATGATCTACTTTAAACGTTACCTTGTCAGAATTGCCGTACAATAAGGATGTGTGATCATATTTGGGGTCATAGTAATGCTCCAGCAGCAGCCGGACCGCGTTCTCAAAGTCTCCTGATACCAGGCTCCGGTCAATTTCCGCTGCGATAGGTACATGAATGCGGGACTTGATTCTGCGGAAGGCCGTCAGGATCTCCTCTTGGTGCTCGTGAGGGCGATAGTCTTCCATGATCTGCGCGACCCGGGATTCAAGCGGCATTTCAATCCACAGCTGAGTGCCCGTCTCTTTCTGCCTTCCCATGAACGGGGGCAGCACAACCTTGCCGATCCGCATGCTCTCCGCCTCGAACAGCACATACGGTGAATGTTCCAGCGTGATCAGCTTCTCCAGCAGCAGGCTGTCAAAGGTCTTTTGATTATTCGTCTGGAGTCCGACCTGACCGAAAATCGACCCGCGGTGTCCGGCCATGCCTTCCAGATCAAGCACAGGATAGCTGCTATGCTGAAGACGGTGCAGCAGCGCTGTTTTTCCGGTTCCGGTATTGCCGTGGATAACGTAGGAATGCGGCTTGAAATCATAGGATTCCAGCGATTCCACCACCCATTTCCGGTAGGCTTTGTACCCGCCGGTCAGACGGTTGACGTGAATATCCATCAGGGAGAGCAGAGTCGCCGTCGTCCGGCTTCGCATGCCGCCTCTCCAGCAAAATACGGTCTTGTCCCCGGGAATTTCCGCGAATTGCCGTATGAAAGCCGGGAGTTTCGCGGAGACAAGCTCTAGCCCGCGCTCCTTTGCCGCCTGTACGCTCTTCTGCTTGTACAGTGTTCCGACCTCCGCCCTTTCTGCATCGTCAAACAGCGGAATGTTCAGACTGCCCATAATCGTGGAATCTCTGTACTCGGAGGGGGAACGGACGTCAATAATGGTCATCTGCTTACGATCCTGAAGCGCCCGAAGCTGTTCAAGTGTAATATCCTGAAACAATAGTCTCTCTCCTTCTTGTGTCCTGCTGTGAAAGCGAACTGAAAATCGCCAGGGCGCTGGGCTGTCCAGCCTCTCGGCTTATGTAGCTGCTTAAAGATCTTAAACGACTGTAATCTGTCCCGGGTGCTTAGCGGTAACTTCCCCGATCATTGCGGCTTCGACTCCTGCGGCTGACAGATCGTCCAGCAGCGCTTCGCTGTCCTGTCCGGCGACGGAGATCAGCAGTCCTCCCGAGGTAACGGCATCACATAAAATATAACGGTCGATCTGATCCATGAATTCCGGAAAAATAATCGAACCTTCCAGATGGGCGTAATTGTTGCGGGTTCCGCCCGGAACGAAGCCCTGCTCCGCTAGCTCGCGGACTCTCGGCAGCACCGGAACAGCTTCCTTGCGGATTACAAGCCCGTTGCCGCTTCCCTTTGCCATTTCCGAGGCATGTCCGAGCAGGCCGAACCCCGTTACGTCCGTGCAGGCGTGGACTTCATACAAGCTCATGACTTCGGCGGCCGTCTTGTTGAGCGTGGACATAACCGCTGTCAGGCGGGCGGTTTCTTCGGGTGACAGCTGGCTTTTCTTGATCGAGGTTGTCAGAATGCCGACCCCGATCGGCTTGGTCAGAATCAGCTTGTCCCCCGGACGGGCGCCGGCGTTGGTCCGCACTTTATCCGGATGGATCAGCCCGGTGACGGCAAGCCCGAATTTTGGCTCCTTGTCATCTATGGAATGACCGCCGACGAGCGTAGCTCCCGCTTCGCTTACCTTATCTGCGGCGCCGCGAAGAATATCCGCGAGGATGCTCTTATCCAGTGTGGAAATGGGAAATGCGACGATATTAAGCACGGTTAGCGGCTTACCGCCCATGGCATAAATATCGCTCAGCGCATTGGCGGCGGCGATTTGGCCGAAGGAATACGGATCGTCAACAATCGGCGTAAAGAAATCGACCGTCTGCACCAGCGCCAGCTCATCGCTCAGACGGTACACGCCTGCGTCATCGCTTGTGTCGAGTCCGACCAGAAGATCGGGATTCGGCACCGATTTCGGCAAATTCCGGAGAACCTGCGTCAGATCGGCGGGTCCGATTTTGCAGCCGCAGCCTCCTTTAGAGGATAACGAGGTTAATTTAACCGGTTCGGCAAGAGACATTGAAGAGCCAACTCCTTATATTCGAGTTTTAATGAAATGGAAAACAATAGCATCTTCTATATTACACAATCCTGACAAAACTGCGCAAAAATAATACGCCCGTACAAAGGACTATAAAGCCATCATATTTACGGTCATCTTTCTTGTCATTGCCGTGGCCGGACTCTCGTATGTCAAATGGTGGCATCAGCAGCCCGGGAGTTTTTTGGTGATCCTGAAATGAGGCTAGTCTCTCCGCCAACGCTGTACCATTTCATGGAGGCCCGGCACATCCAGACCGTCCACGGTAAAAGCTTTGCGCAGCAGGTCCTGGGGAATCCACTCGTCGTATTTCCCCAGGTAGGGGGCTTCGCCCGGAGCCAGCAGCGCAAGCGGGTCAAGACCGCTGGAGTCTGCTTCCACGATGGATGCCT
>NZ_ASSC01000456.1 GCF_000520735.1 Paenibacillus forsythiae T98 | reverse complement strand
TTTTTCTACCATTTAGTGGTTAATCAACAGGCGTGAAGAATAATATTAGTTTTGGATCAGTTAAGCGATGAACAGGTTAATTGGCGTCCTAATGATTCAAGCAACAGTATAGCGAATTTAATGGTTCATATTAGCGGCAACATAAACGAAAGAATCAGCAAAGGAATAAATAATAAAGATTTCATAAGAAATCGAGATGAAGAATTTGAGGAACTGAATAACTTGTCCGCTTCGCCGGCCATGATAAGTTGTTGACAGGGTAGCAAGTGCCATCCTTTAGGCCCCGGCTCTCGGTACGAAAGGCTTCCATACTTGGAAATTTTTATTGGGAACGTAAAGGAGGGAAAGAAGATCAATGGAATCGGCAGTGCGGTCTTTGCAATGACATTCTATTGATCTTCCTGGCTAGCTGAGGGATCCAAAGTCCTCTAGAGGATGAAGTAAAATGTACTGTATGGAAAACTGATCGATGCTTTCGGATTTTCTCATAGCCGCATAAATAGCCCGTGATTAGCGCGTTTCAATGATTAATCATCATAATTTCTTTGCCAAAGTTATTGTAAAATATTATTTTAAATTCTGGAGTCGGATTCCATATTCTTTCATCAACCACAATAACATTATTTCCATTTTTATAATCAATTTTGTGTTCCATTTCTATGCCATCAAGAATAACCGTGTAGCTCCATATATCATTTGCGATTTCTTTATTTTTAATAATGATGGCCACAGAGCCCTTTTCCATTCCTCCAATAATGTAGCCTCCAAGATCTTCTCCAACATAGTGTTCATAATTTGATTTACCTCTATATATATAAATATTATTAGTCCCAGAAAAGATATAGGACTTATCTTTAAGAGTTACTATCTGCGGATTTTCTATTTGCTGCTCCTTAATAAACTGATTGATATTGTAGTTATTGCGAACAAAAAATGTTTGACCCAAAACCACAACCAATAATAAAACAAAAATAGTTATAATAATCCTTTTATTCACCAATAAACACACCTTTCCTATTATTTTATTCTCTCCTACAAAAGGTTGCAATTTTTCCTTTAATTATGTTGTATCATATCAATTGTACATCGGCCGATGTCGAAATTACGTACAGGCCCTAATAAAAAACTATTAATGGATGGGTGATCTCATGGATGTGGTGAAAAGCATTTTAATAGCAAAATTCGAAGAGATTCATAGAAGAGTAATATTAGTTTTGGATCAGTTAAGCGATAGGCAGGTTAATTGGCGTCCTAATGATTCAAGTAACAGTATAGCGAATTTAATTGTTCATATTAGTGGCAACATAAATGAAAGAATCAGCAAAGGAATAAATAATAAAGATTTCATAAGAAATCGAGATGAAGAATTTGGGGAACTGAATAGAACGCAAGAAGAGTTGATTCAAATAACTAATGAATCGTTTCGTGAAATAATTGAAACGACAAAGAGCATGACTGAAGAAACATTTATGAAAACACAATTAGTGAGAGACAGGGAAAGAACAAATTTAGATATGTTAATACAGTACGCAACGCACTTTTCAGAACATATGGGACAGGTATTTTATATAAGCAAGATCATAAAGGACAGAGAATATGTTACAACCTCGATATCAAGAAGAGAATTATAGTAGGTGGCGTGTCCACCACCAGGTTCTGAACGGACCCTAAGCCGCTGTGACGTTGTGAATCCAGCTACGTTATATGTAATCCCAGCTAATGAATATTGTAGTAAACTCGAAGTAACAAGAGGGAGCGAGAAGTTTATGGATCTCGAAGAGTTTTATCAGTATTTGTCTGATGAGGAAAAAAATATATTTTCTGAGATTGCTGGATATGCCATCAAGCTTGGATATAAACCTAAAAAGGCAAAAACCCAAGCAATAAATTACGTGTTCAATAGTAACAAGACTAAAAAGCATATAATGAAGTTTTCAATTGAACAAGGAAGACCGATATTAAAAATGAAATTTTATGCTTCAACAGACTACTCCCATATTTTCCACGAAAGCGTAAGAGCTGTTATGGAAGAGTATAACTATAAGTATACCGGATGCTATAACTGTGGGAAGTGCAAGGATCAGTTAGAGGGATACGAGTACAAATATTCGGATGGCCGAGAGTATTTTAGATGTGGCGGAGAATTAATAAGTATACAACCAATAACAAATAAAGAAATTCCGGAAATTATGAAATTGCTCCATACTCAGCATCAATATTACTTATCCAAGAGGAAAGTTTAAATACATAGATGCAAGTTTCTAGCGATTTTATCGCTAGATCTCAATACCTGTTGGTCTGATGATGTATCATGGAGCGGAGAGAGTATCAAAGTATGGGAGGGAGACCATGAGCAATATATTGGAGGGCTTATTTTACGGAAACATTCGGCCTGACGAATGCATCAAACCCAATAATCCGGAGTATCCTTTGCTGACCCGCGAAATTTCCAAAACAATGGAAGAGTATAAAAAGCAGTTTTCAGCAGATGAGTTCGATTCTCTTGAAAAATTGGTTGATCTATTGGGCGAATCGACTTCCATCTATTCCGCAGCCTCTTTTGTCCAAGGGTTTCGGATGGGGGCATTAATGATGGTTGAAGTGTATGGCGGAGGCGAGGATTTTGTTCAGAGAAAAAAATAGGCCACAAGCTGCTCCGGTACTCTACCGGAGGCAGCTTATTTAGCTTTCGTTACGGTCGATGTTGGTTGACCAGATGCACTATTCCTTCGAACTTCATTCCTCATTGTTACCCTGATCGTAGGCCGCTCTGGCCTGTTCCACCAGCGAATAATGCTCCTTCGTCCACTTATTTAGCGCTCTCATGGGTTCCAGCAAAGATTCACCCAACCGGGTGAGGGAATACTCGACGATTGGCGGGACGGACGGCGTAATAACACGCTTCACCAATCCATCGCGTTCCAGTTGCCGGAGGGTTTGGGTCAGCATTTTTTTGGAAATGCCTTCGATTCTTCTTCTGATCTCTCCGTACCGTATAATTCCATCTTCCATTGCATAGATGACCAAGGCCGTCCATTTGCTCGAAATAATATCAAGCACCTTGCGGTATCCGCAAACAGATAACGATATATCGGGTTGTACGGTTTTGGCCGAAAATGGAGATTTCATCTGATGTCCTCCTGTGCACCTTTAGGTTCCCTGGACACAATAAAGTGCCTCCTTACTAAAGTGTAGTACATATATTAATGTGTGTCTATACCATACAAAAAGGAGAGAGCGCTCATGAAAGTATACGAAATTCAAGATGCATTCGGAATAGATCAACTGAAGGCGGCTGAACGTCCGCTACCGGTTCCCGGTCCTGAGGAGGTGCGCATCAAAATGCGGGCGGTTTCCCTTAACTCCAGAGATTTGGGTGTAATTAGCGGATTCTATAACCCGAGTTTGAACGCGCCCTTAATTCCGGTATCTGATGGTGTAGGCGAAGTTGTCGCTTTGGGAGAGCACACGAAGAGGTTCAAGATTGGCGACCGGGTAAGCGGGATTTTTACTCAAAGCTGGATCTCCGGAGAGGCTACCCAAGACAATTGGGTGAGTTCGCTGGGAAGTCCGCTGGATGGACTGCTCGCAGAATATGCCGTTCTGCCCGAAAAAGGACTGGTCCGCGTCCCCGACCATTTGACGGATGAAGAGGCGGCGGCGCTTCCCTGCGCAGGGGTGACAGCATGGCATGCCATCGCCCAGGAAGGGAAGGTCACAGCGGGTGATACCGTTGTCGTCCAGGGGACAGGCGGCGTCTCGCTGTTCGCGCTTCAATTCGCCAAGCTTCACGGAGCAACCGTGATTGTAACATCAAGCAGCGATGAGAAGCTTAAGCGGGCGAAGGAACTGGGGGCGGATTTCGGCATCAATTACAGGCAAACGCCTGAATGGGATAAGGCCGTTCTTGAACAGACGGAGGGACGCGGGGCAGACCATATCGTCGATCTCGGCGGATCGGCTACACTCAACAAGTCCATCTCGGCGCTGCGGGTGGGCGGACAGATCAGCTTGGTAGGCGGTCTATCGGGCTTCCAGGTGGAAGGCTTCGAAATCATCCCCGCCATTTTAAGAAGAGCGCGCTTGCAAGCGATCAACGTCGGGAGCCGGGACATGTTTGAGGCCATGAACCGTGCCATCCAGCAAAATCGGCTTCGTCCGGTCATTGACCGCGTGTTTCCATTCGAACATGCAGTCGAAGCGCTGCATTACTTGGCGGAGGGCTCGTATTTCGGAAAGATTTGCATTAAGTTTTGACGAGAGTGCACCCCTGGAACGGACATTGGAATGACCCTCGGGTTAGGCTGATGAAAGTTCCGGCGGGTGCATTTAAAATTTGATACAATCATACATAGCATGACTTCAACCCTGTCAAAAAAAGCCGCAAAGTGAGGAAATGAATATGAATCGTTTGATTATCGACACGGATATCGGCAGTGATATTGATGACGCCATGGCGCTTGCGCTGGCGATGAAATCCCCGGAGCTGATTCTCGAAGGAGTTACAACCGTTTACGGAGATGCCGATTTGCGCGCCCGAATGGTCACCAAAATGCTTCAGCACGGCGGCCGGGAGGACGTGCGTGTGTACGCCGGTCTGGATCGGCCGCTGCTCGGGAACCGTGAAATCTGGATGGCCGGCCACGAAGGGAAAGGGCTTATTGAGGAAGGTGAATCGCTTCCTTACGAAGAGCGCCACGCTGTCGATTTCATCATCGATATGATTATGTCGAATCCGGGCGAAATTACGCTTGTCCCGATTGGACCGCTGACCAACATCGCCGCATGTCTGATCCGCGAGCCGAGAATTGCCCGGAATGTTAAAGAGATTATTTTAATGGGCGGCGTTACCCGGCTTGGCCGCAATGCCGCCGAACTGCCTGTGACCGAGCATAATATTGTCAGCGACCCGGAAGCGGCGTCTGTTGTATTTGGCAGCGGCGCGCCCATCGTCATGGTCGGGCTGGATGTCACCAAGCAGGTCATTATTACCAATGAACACTGCAAACGGCTCCAGGCAACGAGTGATCCGCTGAATGCCGCGCTGGCCCGCCAGATGGAATACTGGTTCGATTTTATCCAATCTGAACAAACGTTTCTGCATGACCCGCTCACCGTCTCGCTGCTCATTGACCGGTCGCTTGTTGCCACCGAGAAAATGAAAGTGACCGTCGAATACGACCACCGTGCGAAGACAGGCCAAACCGTCGCTGTCCGCGCGGAGGACGGCAATGTGGAAGTCTGCCTTGAAGTGGACAGCGAGCGGTTTCTGGCGATGCTGCTAGACCGTTTGACCGGACAAGCCTGACCTGGATAAAGCTGCGAAACTGTGTTCGTCCTGAAAGCTCCCACAGAATAACGCTGCGGGGGCTTTTGCTTTTTAGTATAATGAGAAACCACAGTACAGAAAAGGGGAGAGCGAGTTGTTTCATCCATTGAGTCTTGTCATACCGTTCCTGATATTGCTGCCAAATCTTATGTTTATTGGATTACAGCCAAGGAATAAGCCGAACGAGGAGGATAAAGGCAATCCAATCTTTTCGGTGGCGGAAGCGGTCGGGCGGGTCGGGGTATTCCTGATTCCTTTATTCTCATCCATACATATTGATCATTTCTATGAAGTTATTTCCCTGATCGGAATGATAGTATCTCTTTCGCTCTATTACTTGGGATGGATTCGATATGTCAGGGGGGATAGGGAATACAGCCTGTTATTTGCTCCCATGTTCGGGATTCCGGTGCCTTTGGCGATCAGCCCGGTCCTCTATTTTCTTTTTGCCGCGGTGGTTCTGCATTCGCCTTATTTATTCGCCTGCGGGGTGATATTTGCCATTGGACATATCCTTAGCAGTTTAAGCGCCTACAACAAGGACTCCTGACCGAGTGATTTGCAATAATTCCCATTCATGGAAAGGGGATCGGAATAATCAGCTTATTGGTCCTTTGTTACTAATTAATTTCGGACGCTTATCCGATATATAATTTAGGCTACCAAGGATTGACAACGCGAGAATCATATTCAAACCTAGTGCTCAATATGAAAGGCGGTAATGACAGATGACAGAATCAGCAAACCAACAGGGACGGCATGAGATGTGGGTTGATCCCAAGACAAAGGTGTTTCACATTGACCTCTTTGGTTTCTACGGCGTAGCTGAAGCGGAGAAGTTTTTTTCAGACTACAGCAAGCATGCGACTCCTTTAAACAAGGATGAATATAGCATCGTAATCGACTGCCAGGGCCTTTCGACCTTCAAGCCCGATATATTGCCATATTTGCGTGATGCGTACAAAGCATATGCGGAATTCAAGTCGGTAAGCTTCATTAATCCGGCCAATCCTGTGGGCCAAATGCAGCTTAAACGGGTGGCCCGTGAAGTGAACTTGCAGGACAAGTTCAAATTTGTAAGCAATCCTGGACAGCTTAAGTTCGAATGATCAGGCAGCACACCCTAGCGAAATACCGCCCGGAGTACTGCTTTTTTTGTTGCAGAATTATGAAAAGGGGATGAAAATAATGAATGCAAATGTGAAAATTCGTGGAGTGGCGGTTTATCATCCGGAGAATAAAGTAGGCAATGATTACTTTGTGCAGCATTTTGCACGGCAAGGGAAGGATATTACAGGTCTTCTGGAGGTGACAGGGCGGGAAACCCGGTATCTGTCAAATGATCCGCAGGAGAATCCTTTGACGATGGGAATTGAAGCTGCAAAACGGGCGCTGAGCCAAACGGGAATTGAGGGCCATGAGCTGGACATGATTGTTTTTTCATCCGGGACACCCGAGTATGTCCAACCGACCAATGCGGTGAAAGTGCATCATGCCTTGGGCGGCAAGAACTCCGCTATCGTCTACGATATCAACTCCAATTGTGTGGGGATGGTTGTTGCATTGGAGCAAATCAGCCGCAATATGCTTTCGAATCCCAATGTGAAATATGCCATGATTGTCGGAGCGGAGCAATTGAATAAATACTCCAGAACCAATGAAGAGGTTCCGTACTCCAACTTCGGTGATGCCGCAGCGGCGCTTATCCTCGAACGGGTGGAGGACTACGATGGCGGATTTATAGATTCTTCATACTATACCGATTCTTCGCTGCATGATACGATTGTTCTCCCCGCCAAGGGATTCTCCAATATATACAGGGAGGACCTGGAGGAGAGCGACAAACGGATCGAGTGGCTGCCGTTCGACACGGATGATGCTTTCTTGAGCGCGAAGAACGCCATTGAGAGATTGCTTATGGAGAACGGGCTGACCAAGTCTGATGTCAAACGATACTTCCTGTCTCAATTTGCCAAGAAGAATATCGATATCATCTGCGACCAGCTTAACGAGGATCATGAGAAATTCAAGTTTATCGGCAATGAGTTTGGATATACAGGGACAAGCAGTCCGTTTGTTGCCTTTGCCAAATCGATTGAAGCGGGGGAGATCAAACGGGGCGACGTCATTATCTTCTGGTCGGTAGGCGCGGGAATTACTTCCTGCAATGTGATTTATAAATATTAATAGGCGTACGAAATCCAAAAGGCATCCCTCTCGCAGAATGAGAAGGGTGCTTTTTTCATTCATCCTATCAAGAGGATTGTATGTGAAAAAATGGATTTTGCATCCAGTTCAATCACCCTTTCCAATCCATTTCTCTGTCATAAGCTATACTATCAAACCGAAAGGAGACAAAACATGAGTGACAGAGAATTTGATGTAGATGCTCTTGCAGCCGCACTTGCCGCAGCATTACAAGCACAACTGAGCTTTAACAGAAACGACAATGACAACAAGAATGACAATGACAACGACAATGACAACGAGAACGACAACGATAATAAGGCACGGGCAAAGGCTTTAGCTGAAGCTTTCGCTAAAGCTTATGCAAGTGCAAGATCCAAAGCGGAGGCTGAACAGGAACTCAAACAGGAATCCGAGCAAAAAGCTAAACAAAAATCCGATCAGGATTCCGATCAGGATTCCGATCAAAACATTTATATCGAGGTAAAAAACGGTAACGCACATGTAAAACGCAGCAAAAAAAGCTTGTAATATAGCCAACTAAAAACCAATAAAATTCAAAGTGAGGGAAAATACAGTGAGTAATTACGAAGGTATTGATCCGGAAACTCTGGCATTGGCCATTGCGGTTGCTTTGCAATTCCAAAAAAGCTTCAATAAAAACGAGAATGAGAACAAAAGCGAAAACGAAAATGAAAACGAAAATAAAAACGAGAACGACAACGAAGCTCTTGCAAAGGCAATAAGCGAAGCTTTCGCCAAAGCATTCGCAAATGCTTTTGCTTCTGCCAAAGCAGAGCAAGAAGCCAAACAGGAATCCGAGCAAAGAGCTGAACAGAAATCCGAGCAAGAGTCCGATCAGGATTCTGAACAAAGAATTTTCATTCAAGTCAAAAACGGTAACGCACATGTAGATTACTAATTTTAAAAGTTCTGCAGCGCACGTAACGTATTGAGATACCGGGCAGTTCAGTTTGCGGATTGAACTGTCCGGCATCATTTCATTCTGATAAGTTTTTTAATGATTCAATGACATCCGTAAAAGTTTTGCGGTTCTCAGAAATAATTCCATCGAGTCTGCTCAGAATCTCATCGATATTCATGGCCTTTCTATGCTCCTCATCCATGAAATGATAATAGAATAAGACCATAGCATAAGCGATTCCTGTATTATCTACATATACTATGCCATTTCCACTTTGCTTGACACTTGCATTTCCGTTTTCATTTTTCAGGTCAGCATTGAGTTTACCGCTGAATTTTTCCTGCAACTGTTTTATATGCCTGGTGATTATACTTTCAACAAGATCCGTAATTTCTTTTTCATTCTGAATCACATGATCACTCCTAATTTATCATCCGCTGTTATGCCGTCCGCTTCCTCTAATTGAACCATTACCGTTCTCTCCAGTTATTTTTACAGTGACATCCTCCTGAGTAGATAATTTGTTGTTATCTTTGCCTTTGACCTGTGTCAAGGGTTCTTGTTCATGGTTCGGCTCCGGGACTTTATCATCCGACAGGGAAGCTGCCACCGGCACTGGAATGATCTCTTCAGGTTTGCTTGCTCGTTCCTTTTGTTGCTTGTGTCCCCATTCGATCCAGCTAAGGTAGCTGCCCGGATCGCTGGTTTTTTTCGCATCTTTCGCATCTTTCGCATCTATAGTAGGTTCGCGGGTAGTCCGGCTATCATTAACGACCGGCGCTTCTTGCGGGATGATTTGGATAAGCTCAGACTTCTGGCTGTTCGCCAACGCTGGATCGGGATCACTTTTTAAAGCAGGTTCGTTGATCACCGTTCCGTGATTCGTCACTGTTGGGGTATTTTTATTGTCCTTGACAATCTGTACAGGCATGTTCTTGCTAGAGCCGCTGATCGCTTCTTCCGGGAGGTGTATGTTCAGTAGTTGATGCGGGCGCTCACCCAACCCTGTGCCGGATTCTGTCGGCTGAATAACTAAGCTCTTATCCTGCGGGTTCTCCGTTGTAAGCGGCGGATGGGTTGCGACGTTTGGGGTGATTGGCAACTGTGGGGTGGTTGTAATTGTATTCTCCTTGACAATCTGTACAGGCATATTCTTGCTAGAGCCGCTGATCGCTTCTTCCGGGAGGTGTATGTTCAGTAGTTGATGCGGGCGCTCAGCCAACCCTGTGCCGGATTCTGTCGGCTGAATAACTAAGCTCTTATCCTGCGGGTTCTCCGTCGTAAGCGGCGGATGAGTGGAAAGGATTGGGTTGGTTGCCATCTGTGAAAGGAGGGTAATTGTATTCTCCTTGAAAATTTGTATAAGCATATTCTTGTTAGAGCCACTGATTGCTTCTCCCGGGGAGGGGTGTACGTCTGTTAGTTGATGCGGGCGTTCAGCCAACTCTGTGCTGGATTCCCCCTGCTGAATGTGTGAACTCACGTCCTGCCGGTTCACCATCGTATGTGTCGGGTTGATTGCAACGTTTGGATTGTTTGCCACCTGTGGGGTGGTTGTAATCACGATTGGTTGATTCGAAATTGGGGGATCGCGGACAACGACGATTTCATTGATGTCTGTCATTACTCCTTTCTTCCTTTCGGAGTGTCTTGAGCGCTTTTTCCCATTTAAGGGCCGCCTTTTTTTAAAACATCTTACCTTGCGGTTCGCTTTGTTGTGGATTTTTATACGTAATTTTCCATTTGAGTCGATGAACAGTATGATCTTTTTTAGCCTTTTCAGCCGCTTGCTGACCAAGCGTATGTTAATTCTTTTATCGCTGTACACTTTTGTGGTATAAATATTGCCTCTTTTCAAAGTCATCCTCCTTACCCGGGGTTTTCGTTATATATGTACGATTTTCCCGGGCAGGTGGGAAGGGCGGAATGACTATAACATTCACATCTTTAGATCTGGGAGGAGGTCTCCCTTTAATTTGGCTTCCAGAATGCAGCGTGCGATGCGGCGAACTCGGCCAGCGATCTTGGCGGACGCCCGGTTACACGTTCCACTGTATCGGTCACCAAATCCTCGGTGCCGTTATTTTTGATCGACTCATCCAGGCCGGCGAGGAAATAAGCGTAGTCTTCCGCTATCCCGAGGTTGATCAGCCCGGTGGCCAGCTCTTTCGTTTCGATATGTCTGTGCGTAATGGTCCGGCCCGCAGCGGCGCCAATTATTTCCCCCGCCTCCGCATAAGACAGAGACTGTGGGCCGGTGATGATATGATCGGTATTATGAGGCTTCGGATCAATCAGCGCGCGAACGCCCACCTCGGCGATATCGTCCGCATCAATGAAGCCGACCCGGCCAGTCCCGGTGGCCGTAATGATAACCCCGTCACGGTTGATGGTTGTAGCATGCTGGCCTTCAGTGAAGTTTTGAAAAAAATAAGCAGGCCGCAGCACCGCCCATTCCGGGACAAGTTGACGTATTGCCTGATGCACCTTGCCGAACACCGGTCCGTCCTCCGGGACGGATGCGCTGCTGAGCAGCACCACCCGCCGGACCCCCGCTTTTACAGCCTTCTCCAGAAAAGGCGCCATCACCGCCGACGGGTCCATGACGAGGAGCGGCGCTACAAGATATATCTTATCCACGTTGCTCAACACCCGGTCATATGAGGCTGCATCATTCCATTCGAACTGCATATGATCCTGGATACTCGCAGAAGAAGCTTTGCCCCGGCCGGCGGTCCGAACGCTATAACCAAGCTCCATAAGACGTTTTGCGATACGGCTTCCAGTTTTTCCATTCCCGCCGGTAATCAGAATTTTGCTGGTATCATTCATTTCAATACACTCCTCAAGTTTTAAATTTTTGCGCAGGCAACCCGATCATTTATGCCGCTGCTTTCAGTTTGGCGGACTTCTTTTGTCTAAGTGAGACAAACGCGACAATAATGCTTATCAGCGCAATAACGGCTTCGATAAAGATTGCTGTGCGGATCGCTCCGTTGAGCGCCGCGGCTTCCATCGTTTCCAAGGTAGCATTCGCGCCCAAACTTGCCGAGAGGATAGCCATTATGACAGCCAACCCGACGGCGCCGCCAATCTGCTGCCCAGTCGTGACGATCGCGGAGGCGACCCCTTGCTCTTTCATGTCAATTCCTGTGCTTGCCGCGATATACATCGTCGTGAATACAAAGGCCTGACCCAAGCCGATGATGACCATGCCCGGAATAACATCCCAAGCGGTTCCGGTCTCGGATACCCGGGTAAGCAGCAAGAATCCGATAACGCCAAGTCCCATCCCGGTTGCGATCGTACCGGCCACGCCTGCGCCCGAAATCATTTTGTTAATCAGCCTGGCTCCCAGCAAGGCGCTGATCGTCAGAGGCAGGAAAGTAAGGCCCGACTGGATCGCAGTATATTGCAGCACCTCTTGCGTGTAAAGCGTCAGGAAATAATACAGCGTACCGAATGAGGCGGAGAACAGAGCGGCTGTAATAGCTGCGCCGGTCAAATTGCGGATGCGGAAGAGACGGAAAGGAATCAGCGGCTCGCTTGTGCGCTTCTCAATCGCCACAAACAGGAGAAGCAGGGCCGCCCCGATCAGCCCCGGGATAAGCGTTGCCGCATGCAGCCAGCCTTCGACCGGGGACTGAACGAGATAATACACGACTAAGATCATGCCGGCCGTTACG
>NZ_ASSC01000455.1 GCF_000520735.1 Paenibacillus forsythiae T98 | reverse complement strand
GTAGGCGCCGATCGGCAGGCCGCCGCCGAAGATTTTGCCCATTGCCGTCAGGTCGGGCATGATTTCTTCATGGTTATCCAGTCCGGCGTAGGTCTGCGCGCCGCCGTAGTGGAAGCGGAAATTGGTAATCACCTCGTCATAGATGACGAGCGAGCCGTTGTCATGCGCAAGCTTGCACATGCCTTCAAGGAAGCCGGGCCTTGGCATAACCATGCCGAAATTGCCGACGATCGGCTCGACCATGATGGCGGCGACATCGTCGCCCCATTGGTTCAGCGCTTCGCGCAGCCCGTCCAGATTGTTGAACGGCACGGTGATGACCTCGTGCGCAATGCTCACCGGAATGCCGGCGCTGTCGGGAATGCCCAGCGTGGACGGG
>NZ_ASSC01000454.1 GCF_000520735.1 Paenibacillus forsythiae T98 | reverse complement strand
CCCCCGCCGCATCTGCGGCGCCGGTATTCAAGGATCTGGGCAAAGTGGCATGGGCGCAGGAGGCAATCAACTCCCTGACGGCCAAAGGCATTATCAAGGGTGTTGACGGCGGCAGCTTTGCACCGGGCAAGAAGGTCACCCGGGCGGAATTTGTCACCATGCTTGTCCGCGCTCTGAAGCTGAGTGATAATACCGGAACGGGCAGCGCGTTCAAGGACGTCAAGCAGGGCCTCTGGTACTCGGACTCTATCGCTGCGGCGGTTCAGGCAGGCATAGTACAAGGCTCCGGCAGCGGCAAATTTGAGCCGGGACGTGAAATTACCCGCGAAGAAATGGCGATAATGATCGTGAACGCTCTTAAGGGGCAGTTGCAGCCGGTAGACAAGGCTGCGGCGCTGCAGAAGTTTGCGGACAAGTCGCAAATTGCGCCTTACGCGCAGGAAGCGGTCGCGCAGCTGACCCGGCTCGGAATTGTGAGCGGTGTGGATAACGGAGAATTCGCGCCGAAGGATAGAGCCAACCGCGCCGAGGCGGCGGTTATTATCTTCCGAATGCTGACGAAGCAAGTTTCTTAATTTTCTGATATTGTCAAAGGTGCTCTGCTCGCCCTCCCGGGATGGCGGCAGAGCAAAGAACCTCCATTTCCATTTCAAACATGGATCTGGAGGTTCTTTGTCTTCCCGGTTCGCTTCATGAAGGCCGGGTTGCCCGAAAGCCGTTACAGCGGGTCCGCCGCTGTCAATGCGCCGTGGACGAAGCCGCCTGAGGCAGACAGCCGACGGCGCGCTTCATCGACGCCGACTCCGGCCAGCAGCATGACGATGGCGGTCTTGACATGGCCTTCCGAATCCCGGAAGGCCGCTTCGATGTCGGCATCGGATGCGTCCGTGGCCAGGGCGATAATCCGCTTGGCGCGGTAGACAAGCTTCTTGTTGGACGGATTCAAATCGACCATCAGATTGCGGTACACCTTGCCGATCCGGATCATGGCGGTCGTAGTCAGCATGTTGAGGATCAGCTTCTGAGCAGTCCCGGATTTCATCCGGGTGGAACCCATCACAACCTCGGGACCGACAACGGCCTCGATGACCGGAAACCCCGTTTGCGCCATCGGCGTACCGTGGTTGTTGCAAATGCCGAAGACGGCGGCGCCAAGCTCGCCTGCCCGCTTCATCGCGCCGAGCACGTAAGGCGTGCGGCCGCTTGCGGCGATGCCGATGACGACATCGCCGGCGGCGACTCCGGCGGCTTCCAGATCGGCGGCGCCCAGATCCTCGCTGTCCTCCGCGCCTTCAACGGGGTCCTTGACCGCCTGAAAGCCGCCCGCAATCAGCCCCTGCACCATTTCCGGGTCCGTGCCGTAGGTTGGCGGACATTCGGAGGCGTCAAGAATGCCGATTCTTCCGCTCGTTCCCGCGCCGATGTAGAACAGGCGCCCGCCGGAGCGGAAGGATTCGACGATCCGGTCGGCTGCCGAAGCGATTTGCGGAATCAGTTCCGTGATGGCTTCGGCGACAAGCCGGTCCTCACTGTTAATTAAAGCCATAATTTCAGCGGAGTTCAGCTGATCGATGGCAGCTGTTTTGTCATTGGGTTGCTCTGTGATCAAGCTGTCAAGAATAGAATCCATGAGGGCTGTTCCTCCTGTCATTAACGTACTTGCGTCCTTGGGGGACGCCGTCAGGTATTTCTTCTTATCTGTTGCAGGGGTTCTCTGCTGCACGTGTTCGCTTGAAGCGGCCGTTTCAGCCAAGGCCCCCGAACCATTTCCGGGCGAGCAGCGCGGCGCCGACTGAGGGCGGCGCGGCGGACGCTCC
>NZ_ASSC01000453.1 GCF_000520735.1 Paenibacillus forsythiae T98 | reverse complement strand
AACCTCGTCAACCGGATTAACAAAGCAATCGGAATCACCATGCAGACGACCATTCTGTTCGACTTTAACAACGTGGAACAGCTAGCCGCATTCATTATACGGGAGTACAAAGCAGTGCTGGTCGCGCAGCTTCAGGTAAAGTATCCCAAGGATGAGCCGGAAGGGGAAGATCGGATGGAGATCAATTCCCAGGTGGCGGCTGCCTTGGAAGACGAATTAAACAACCGTGAAAACCGCTTCCGGCCCAAAGGCCGGCAAGAGATTGCCGGCAGGGAAACTGCCGGGCTTGCAGGGCAGGGTCTCTATCGCCGGGTTATCATTGAGCGGCCGGGTGAAATTGATGATCTCCGCGTCATCGAGTCGTCTATTCCGGAGCTTAAGGCCAATGGTGTGCGAATCGCAGTTCGCGCGTTCTCCCTCAATTTCGGGGATTTGCTCTGCGTGAAGGGATTATATCCGAGCATGCCTCCGTACCCGTTCACTCCGGGTTTTGAGGCAAGCGGAATCGTCCTCGAAACGGGGAGCGCCGTGACGACAGTCAGACGCGGGGATGAGGTTGTGGTCACTATGGGAGAAGAAATTGGCGGACAAGCCGATTTGATTACATGCTTGGAAGAGAATGTGTTCTTAAAGCCCGAATCTTTATCTTTCGAGGAAGCCTGTGCTCTCCCGGCTGTTACGATGACCATGATCGATGCTTTTCGGAAAGCAAGGTTGAAGCCGGGAGAACGTATTTTGATCCAAACGGCCACAGGCGGCACCGGTTTGATTGCGGTACAGCTCGCGCAGCATTACGGAGCGGAGATCTATGCGACAGCAGGCTCCCGGGAGAAGCTGGAATACCTTGAGAAGCTCAGCGTTCCCCATCGAATTAACTATTTGGAGACCGACTTTGAACAGGAAATTATGCGGCTTACGAACGGGAAGGGCGTGCATGCCGTCATTAATACCCTGTCTGGGGATTCGATGCAGAAAGGTATGAATTGCCTGGCGCCGGGAGGAAGATACATCGAGCTTGCAATGACCGCACTGAAGACAGCGAGAAACATCGATCTGTCCGTATTCAGCCGGAATCAAACTTTCTACAGTGTCGATTTAAGAAGACTGATGCTGGAAGAACCGGATACTGTCAGAGCTTACTGGAGTGAAATGCTTGATTTGGTGCATAACGGAATTATTCGTCCGACTATATGCAGAACATTTTCTTTTGACCAGATTAAGGAAGCTTACCACTGCATGGAAGATCGAAAAAATATTGGGAAGATTGTTGTGGTTGTTCCGGAGAATCATGGATTAAATGCTCTTGGATCGGATGACGGCCAAGGAAGCAGAGTGACAGCAATTCAACCTAAGCTTCAGCCTGCGTATCAGAATGAACCTGTCGCGATTGTTGGAATGAGCGGCCGTTTTGCCAAATCGCGTACGGTAGATGAGCTA
>NZ_ASSC01000452.1 GCF_000520735.1 Paenibacillus forsythiae T98 | reverse complement strand
CGGCCCCGGATGAGCCATATGCTCCGGCCGTAGGACCCGTGGCCGAGCCGGACGCGCCGCTATGGCCCCTGCCGCCGGAAGAACCCGCCCGCCCGCCGCCGGAACGCCGGGCGCCGCCGCTGCCTTTCCCTCCTGCCGAAGCCGGTTCGCTGCTTTCGAAAGAGGTTTTATCCGCCCGGGACTGCGCCCTCACCTTGTCGACAATCATCGCCGCGAATTTTTTGACATTCTCCATGAACTGCAGGTCCGACGCCGTTCCGCGCGAAATCTCTGTCAGGCGGCGCTCCCATTGGCCGGTCATTTCCGGAGAAGTCAGCAGCTCGACGCCTGCTCCACGGATCAGCTCGACCGCAGTCCGGCCCTTTTGCGTAATGAGAATCTTTTTGCCCTGCATCTCGATGTAGCCGACCTTCTTCAGCCGCTCGATCGTCGCAGCCCGTGTCGCCGGAGTACCCAGGCCCGAATCCTTCATCGCGTCGCGCAGCTCCTCGTCCTCGATCTGCTTGCCCGCGCTTTCCATGGCCTTCAGCAAAGTGCCTTCTGTGTAAGCCTTCGGAGGTTGAGTCTCCTTCTCCTTCACGATGGCGTCACCGCAATGGACCCCATCACCGCGAACAATAGAGAACGGCTCGCTGACCTCCGTCTCCTCCTCCTCTTCGTCCTCCTTGCCTCTGGCTTTGCCGCCTCTGGGCTTATCCTTCTTCTGATCGCCGTAAATGACCTTCCAGCCGAGGCTTAACAGCTCCTTGACCGTTGTCTTGAACTTTTCCTCTTCCACTTCGGTGATTACGGTGTGCATTTTGTATTCGGCCGCCGGATAGAACTGCGACAGGAACCGCCGGACAATGAGATCGTACAGCTTCTGCTCGTCAGGACCCAGCCCCGCCGCTTTGCGGCCCGTTGGCAGGATGGCGTGATGGTCCTCGACCTTCGCCGGATTGCAGACGAACCTGTTGCCTTTGTGCACCAGACTCCGGTTCGCCCCCTGAACCCATTCATCGTAAGCCGTTCCCGCAAGCGAGGTTAGCGTCTTGTGCATCTCCGGGATATTTTGCTCATTTACATAATTGGAATTCGTTCGGGGATACGAAATGACTTTATGCTTCTCGTACAGGGCTTGGGCGAGATCAAGCGTTTTTTTGGCCGAAAAACCGAATTTGCCGTTCGCCTCCCGCTGCAAAAGCGTCAGGTCGTACAGCCGGTTCGGATATTCCTTCGTTTCCTTGACCTCGTAAGACGCAATGCGTCCCGGTTTGCCTTTAACCTTGGCGGCCAGCGCATCCGCTTTATCCTTTTCAGTCAGGCGGTCCCCCTGCCACAAGCCTTTGTACGGCGTATCTCCCTGCGTAAAATGACCCTCCACCTGATAATATTTCAGCGAGGAAAAAGCCTCGATGGTCTTCTGCCGCTCATAAATCAGGGCAAGGACAGGCGTCTGCACCCGCCCAACCGACAAAAGCACATTATGCCTTGTCGTGAAGGCGCGCGAGCCGTTCATCCCGATCAGCCAGTCGGCTTCGCTGCGCGCTTTGGCCGCTTTGGTCAAATTCTCATACTCCGAGCCGTCCCTCAGCTCCCGGAAGCCTTTGCGGATCGTCTCTGGCGTAAGGTCGGAGATCCACAGCCGCTTTACCGGCTGCTTCAGCTTCAAATGCCGCTGGATCAGCGAGAAGATATGCTGCCCCTCACGCCCGGCGTCGCAGGAATTAATGAGCAGATCACTGCGCTTCGCCAGCTCCCCGATCACTTTAAGCTGGTCGATGGTCTTCCGGTTCGGAACGAGCTTGAAGTGCTCCGGGATGATCGGCAGGTCGCCGATATTCCATCTCTTGTATTTCGGATCGTATGCCTCGGGCTCCGCCAGTTCAATCAGATGCCCGATGGCCCATGTAATAATATACTGCTCCCCTTCGAGGTAGGAACGGTGATTTTTGGCTTTCGGCTCAATTGCGGCGGCGATATTCCGTCCCATATCCGGTTTTTCCGCAATGATCAATGTCTTCAAAAACAATCGCTCCCTGTCTATCAATCTCTGCTAGTAAAAAGGTCCAGTAGTCTATTATACATCAGATCCGGCTGTTGTTAACGTGTTCCTTAATCCGCAAGACGGCCTCATCCAGCCCGAGCGTCTCTTTAACGCCGCTGAGACGGTTCTCGTATTCCACTCTCCCAACCGCCGCTTCCCGGCCGATCACCACGACCTGCGGCGCGCCGATCAGACCGGAGTCCTTGAATTTAACGCCGGGACGCTCGTCCCTGTCATCCAGCAGAACCTCAAGCCCCAGCGCTTGCAGCGTCCCGTACAGCTTATCACCCAGCGCGGTCTGGGCTTCTTCCTTGACCGAGACGATGATGATCTGCACCGCATAAGGCGCCAGCGCATCAGGCCAGGCAATCGT
>NZ_ASSC01000451.1 GCF_000520735.1 Paenibacillus forsythiae T98 | reverse complement strand
AAGGTTCTGCATCGTCGCCGCCAGCGCATTGGCATGACGCGTATTCTCCGGCGAAATATCGCTGTACGCCATCGTGGAATAAGCCGTCAGCGCCGTGGAGCGGACGATGCCGCTGAGCAGCGTGAGCAGGGCGATCAGGATGATCGGGACCGCCGGAGTAATCAGTCCGTTCAGAATCATCGTCAGAGCGCCTATGGACGTCGAAACGATCAGAACGCGGCGGAAGCCGAACCGGTTCAGCAGGAAGGTCGTCGCCGGCTTGATGCCGATATTCCCGACAAAGATAAACAGCACAATGCCGCCCGCAAGCGTCGGGCTCCAGCCGAAGACGTTCTGAAACAGCAGCGTCAGCATGAATGGCGCGGAGCCGACCATCATCCAGTACATGGAGCTGCCAAGCTGGGAAGCGCGAAAGGTCGGAATTGTCAAAATCCGCAGTTCCACAATCGGGTTGGCGGCGGTCAGCAGATGCCGGACGGCGGCAGCGGCAACGACAAGGAAGACAGCTGTCAACAGCAGCCCTGTGCTCCAGGCGGCCCCGGAGTCGGCCAGCACATGGGCAGCGTAAGTCAAGCCGCCGACCCCGATTCCCGTAAGCGCCACTCCGACCCCGTCAAGCCTTGACGGCGCGGCTCCGGCGTCGTCGCCGATCAGCTTCCAGGCGGCGATGAATCCGGCAATGCCCAGCGGAATATTGATCAGAAAGAGATATTCCCACGAGGCGTAAGTGATGATGAGTCCGCCGGCAAGCGGCGCGATGGCGGGCGAGATCAGCCCGGGCCAGACAAGATAGGACATAATCCTCAGCAAATCCCGCTTCTCCGTGTGCTTGATGACAACGACCCGGCCGACGGGAACCATCATCGCGCCCCCAAATCCTTGCAAGACCCGCGCGGCGACAAGCGCCTCGAGGCTTGGGGACAGGGCGCAGGCCAGCGAAGCCAGCGTAAAGACGGCGATGGCCGACAGAAATACACGGCGGGTTCCGAACCTCTCGGCAAGCCAGCCGCTGATCGGGATAAACACGGCCAGCGTGACCATGTACGCGGTGACAATCAGTCCCATTTGAGCCGAAGAGACATCGAGCGCCCGGCTCATTGCGGGCACGGCCGTTGTCACAATTGTACTGTCAAGGTTCTCCATAAAATAACAACCGGCGACAAGCAGGGCGGTGTTGCGCAGCTTGGGAGCAATCACAAGGCGGCCCTCCTCTCCCCGTGAGGAGCGGGGCTAATCCATTCCGGATGCATAGGACATTACCGTCCCAGCAAATTCAGGGATTCCCGGTTGAAGGCGGCGAGATCGTCAGGCGTGCGGCTCGTTACAATTTTTCGGCTGACGACCACCTCTTCATCTTTGTAGTTCGCGCCCGCATTTTTCAAGTCATTGCGGATCGAGCGATAGCCGGTGATGTCAATGCCTTCGAGCAGCTCCGTATCGATCAGCACCTGGGGACCGTGGCAAATCGCGAATACCGGTTTGTCTTCCTCAATGAAGGCTTTTGCGAACTGTCCGAACCGGTCATCGGCGCGCAGCAGGTCCGGCGAGAATCCGCCGGGAATCAGCAGTGCGTCGAAATCCCCGGCCTTCGTCCCGCCGATGGACAGGTCGACGGTTGCTTTCGTTCCATGCTTGCCCACAACCTCCTTGCCCGTTTCCCATTCCACGATTACAACCTCATGGCCGGCCGCCTTAAACGCTTCAGCCGGAATTGCAAGCTCCACATCCTCGAACAAATCGGTTACGATAACCGCAATTCTTTTACCCATCATGCTTCCTCCTTAGCTTTTGCAGCAAATGGTCTTTTCTTAAGTTCATCTTGGCCCGGGCACATACAGGATTTCGAAAAAAGTGGTAATACCAATATTGGTATTACCAATACTATTTGGATTTGCTGTTCTTGTCAATGCAATTCAACGGGTATGATCATGGTACTCTGGCGCACTCTGGCGCACTCTGGCGCACTCTGGTGAAAATCTGCTCTGCCATATATCATGTAGCGGTTTGCTATCCATCCGTAAGGAAAAGGTATAATGGAAGTACCGGAAAGGAGGGGTCTGATGGTGGAGAACGATGCTGCCTGGACTGAAAGCGGTCTTCCCGCAAAACTGAGCAAGCCCGCATTGCGCGCGCTTCAAGGAGCCGGATATGTGACTCTAGAGCAGGTTGCCCAGGCGGGTGAAGCGGAGCTGCTGAAGCTGCATGGAATGGGGCCGAAGGCGTTGGAGCAGCTGAGGCAGGCTATCCAGGCCAAAGGAATGAATTTTGCGGATAAGACGGAAGCGTGAAATGAAAAAAACAGCGGCAGCCGGGACCGGTTAAAGTCTCCCGAACTGCCGCTGTTGCCCTTGCTCAGGCCAGCCATCGAATGCTTGCAACCGACCTGTGGATCATGCCGCCGCGGATTCTGCTGCTTATAAAGGCAGCTCGATTCGCTGCCGCTGCTTGAAATACACCCAGGAGGTAAAGCCGATCTCCTTCAGCCGGGCCGCCACCGCCTCATGCTCGTCGCCCACCCGCGAAGGCTTGTGGGCATCCGAGCCGAAGGTCACCTGCACACCGTAATGCAGCGCCCGCTCCAGAATGTCGTCCGAAGGATACCAGCCGCCGCTCAGCTTGGTCTTGCCGGAGGTGTTGATCTCAATCGCCACGCCGCAATCGGCAATGACCTTCAGGCAATCCTCAAGCGGACCCGGGGCGGGAATATCCGAGAAGCCGGGATAATTGCCCTTCATGGCGTCGATATGGCCGAGAATCTGAAACATGCCGCTGCGCGCGGACTCGGAGATGAGCCGGTAATACTCCGTTTTGATGGCAACTTTCTCTTTGGTTTCAAGGCCCCTCCAGCGTCCCTTGTTAAAAATGCTCACGCCCCCCGTGCTGTGCACGGAACCGATCACGTAGTCGAAGGGGTAGGCGTCCAGCATCTTCCGGTACGCTTCCACATGATCCGGGAAATAGTCGGATTCGATGCCGAGCAGAACGTCGATTACGCCCTCGAACTCTTTTTTCAGAGCGAGCACTTCTTCCACGTAAGCGCCGAATTCCGACTTGGCCATGGTAATATGCGGAAAGGCGTGATCGCTCGGGTCTCCGAAATAGGGGGTGTGATCTGAAATGCCTATGACTCCAAGCCCGGCCTGAATGCCGGCCTCAATGTAATTACGGATGCTTCCGTCGGCGTGGCCGCAGCGGAAATGATGGGTATGCAGGTCGAATTTCATAGTATGAACATCTCCTTAGGCCAGATTGTGTAGAATTGTCGTCCTATTCCGAACCGATGAATTGCGTCTCCGGCATTCCCTTGAGATCGCTGAGGAACTGCCGCATGGCAGAGTTGACATATTTGCCTGATTTGGTGATGACGCCGACGGGATGCGTCACTTCCAGCTCCATAATCGGAATAATCCTGAGAGTCCCCGCCCGGACTTCCTCCGCCACCGACTGCTTCGAAATAATGCCGGCGCCCAGATCCAGCTCGACCATCCGTTTCACTTCCTCGCTGCTGGTCAGCTCCATGATAACATGAGTCTGGATGCCGTGCTTGGCAAAGACCTCTTCGGCGAACATCCGTCCGACCGTATCGGGCGAGAGCAGAATGAGCGGAGTTTCGCCCAGCACCTCGACACGGGCTCTTCCCGGCTGCGCGGCCAGCGGATGTCTTGGGGACACGACCAGCTCAAAGGTATCGTAATAGAGAGTGGAGGTGGTCATGCCGGGATTGTTCCCAATCAGGTAGCCGATGCCGACATCGATAAGACCGTTCTCAACATGCTGGTATATCTGCGTAGAGGACATGGATTGGATGGATGTTTTGATATGAGGAAATTGGTCCTGAAAATAGGAAAGCACGCGCGGCAGAATCTGAATGGCTATGGAAGTCGTCGTCCCCAGAATGATATGCCCCTGAGGCGTCTCGTCCAGATCGGCGAGCCTCTGCTTCAAATCGTCGACGATATTTACAATCTGCTCCGCATGCGTCAGAAACACTTGTCCCTTGTCCGTTAGCGTAACGGGCTGGTTCCGGTCCACCAGCTGGGTCTTGAACTCTTCCTCAAGGCTCTTGATCTGTGCGGAAACTGCCGGCTGGGTCAGATTGAGCAGTTCTCCCGCCTTGCGGAAGCTCAACGTTTTGGAGATCATGATAAGCGTCTCCAGTTGGCTGATGTTCATGGATTACCTCCCTTGGCCAACTATTTGTTGACTTATCGGTTATGTACATAGTTTACGCCGAATGTTGGCATTTGATTAAATTATAGGAGATTCTACCCGGCAGGGCAATGATACCGCGCACCCCTTTCTTATTTTTAGGTGAGACAGTCCTTAATTTTTGGTGAATTGTGCCGATATATGAGATATAATGTACCAAGATCGTTGTAGGTCTTTTGGAATATGACTTAAGTCCGGTAAAGGGAGGCACAACGCCTAATGAAAGCCGAAGTGATCAATCCGTTTTTAAAATCTGCGTGCGTCGTAATTGAACAAGTCATTCAAGTGTCGCCGTCAACCGGTAATTTGGGCGTAAGAGAGATTGAGCTGATTGATAATCATATATGGATAAAAATTGGAATGACAGGGCAGCTGAGCGGCGATATTGTCTTTGGCATTGCCGAGAATGTGGCTCTGCGCATCGTATCGGCCATGATGGGCGGCTATCCCATTTCCGAGATGGACGAGATGGGGCAGAGCGCCATTTCGGAGCTTGGCAATATGATCAGCGGCAACGCGAGCACCATGCTGTCGAACGAGGGGGTTACGGTGGACATCACGCCTCCCCAGGTCATGAAATCGGAGAATCTGGTGGCCTTTCTGCCCCGCAAGGCGCTCAGCATTCCTCTGCTTATGGACGGAATCGGCGAGCTGGATATTCAGGTGATGATCTCTTAGAATAGACGGAGAGATTATAGTCATGGCGCAAGAAGGAGCTGATTGCCGGGAATGGAGCTTAAGGGTAAAGTCGCAGTCATCACGGGCGCTTCCAGCGGCATCGGTGCGCTTGCGGCGCGTCTGCTCGGAGAGCGCGGAGCCATCCCAGTGCTGCTGGCCAGGTCGGAAGACAAGCTGAAGGAAGCCTCGGCGGAGATTGCGGGCGAGTATGGCCTATACCGCTGTGATGTAAGCAAATCTGACGAGGTGGAAGAGACGTTCGCCAGGATTTTTGCGGCTTACGGAAGAGTCGATATTCTGCTGAACAATGCGGGCTACGGCAAGTTCGAGGGCATCACGGAGATGGCGGTCGAGGAGTTCGAGCAAATGATGAACGTCAATTATTTGGGAATCGTCCGGTGCACGAAGGCGGTGGTGCCACATATGCTGAAGCGGGGGAGCGGCCAGATTGTCAATGTGGCGTCGATGGCCGGCAAGCTCGGAACCTCGCGGGCGACAGCCTATGCCGCAACGAAGCATGCCGTCCTCGGCTTCACGAACGCGCTGCGCCAGGAGCTTCGCCATAGCGGAATCATCGTGTCGGCGGTTAACCCTGGGCCGATTGAGACGAATTTTCTTGCCCTGGCCGACCCGTCCGGCAGCTATGCCAGGAATCTGGGCGGCTTTATCATGAGTCCGCGGTATGTCGCCGAGCGGATGGTGAAGCTTATGGAGAAGGGCAGGGAAGAGCTGGACCTGCCGCGTCTCGCGGGAGTCGGCATTCGCCTGTACGGGCTGTTTCCGCGGCTGGCGGACAAGCTGGCCTACAGGATGCTGAATCGGAAGTAGCATAGCGGATACACAGAAGGGCCTTCCATTTGGTGGAGAGGTCTTTTTGGCATATAATGAATGAATACTATACTGCGAAAAGGATGAATTTCCCTATGACTAAAGCTTCTTTTGCGGCTATCGGCATCCAGGAAGACCTTGAAGCCCGATTGTCGGAATTCGGCATCACCTCTCCTTCTCCGGTTCAGGCGGAGACCATTCCGCCGCTGCTGGAGGGGCGGGATGTGCTGGCCGCTTCCCAGACCGGAACGGGCAAGACGCTGGCTTACCTGCTGCCCCTTCTGCAACGAATCGATCCGGAGCGGAGAGCGGTTCAGAAGCTGGTGCTGGCCCCGACCCAGGAGCTGGCCATGCAAATTGTGCGCGAAGCGGAGCGCTACGGCGAGGGGCGCGGCATCCGCACGCTCGGGCTGATCGGCGGCGCGGCGGTTGGCCGCCAGATTGAGCGGCTGCGGGAGCATCCGCAGCTTGTTGTGGGCACGCCGGGCCGCGTGCGGGAGCTGATCGGGCTGCGCAAGCTGAAGATGCATGAGGTCGCCACGATTGTTCTTGACGAGGCGGACCAGATGTTCCAGCTCGGCGGCGCGGGCGAACTGGAAAAGATTATCGCAAGCGCGCTGCGCAGCCGCCAGCTCGTGATGCTGTCGGCGACGATCGGACCGCAGACGCGGGAGCTGGCCTCCAAGGTTATGAATGATCCGGCCGAAATCGGCATTGACCCCGATACCAAGACGGCGCGGGGACTGGAGCATCTCTACATCGCCGTGGAGGAACGGGACAAGGTGGACACGGTACGCCGGGTGCTTCGCTATTACAATCCGCAGCGGGCGATTGTCTTCGTCAACACGGCTGAGGCGATCGCGGAGGTGGAAGCCAAGCTGAATCATCTCGGACTGACGGCGGGCGCGCTTTATGGCGACGCCGACAAGGTGACGCGGAGCACGGTGCTCAG
>NZ_ASSC01000450.1 GCF_000520735.1 Paenibacillus forsythiae T98 | reverse complement strand
GGACAGCCCCGGCTGAAGCCGGAGACGATGCCGGCAACCGCTCTGCTGGAGCGGTTGCTTGCCAAATGGAATGACCCCCTCGTCCTTGACGGGCGCACACTCCGCTATGATTTTCCACAGAATATGGACACGCCGGTCACCGCGGACGTCTACTATTTGGGCAGAGCAGTCGACAATGTGCTGGATAATGCGGTGAAATACTCTTATCCGGGTTCCTCTATTACCCTGGAGGCCCGGATGACGCCCCGCTCCCTGCTGCTGCATGTGAGCGATTGCGGAATGGGCATACCGCCGGAGGCGCTGAAGCATGTATTCGACTCCTTCTACCGGGTCGATCCTGCGCGCAACAGCGGCGTTCCCGGAAGCGGGCTAGGGCTGGCGATTGCCCGCGAGGTGCTCCATCTGCACGGCGGCGAAATTCACGCCTCCTTGAACGGGAATCCCGGGTGCACGTTCACGATTGAAATTCCGCTGGGGGAAGCAGAGCGGGACGCTATGCGGATTAGCAAAGACCCCGTCAGGCGTAATGCCTGACGGGGAATTTTCAGCAATAGCCAATGGGTCGATCCACACAAAAGCCCCTTGTATCCAGCAGCTCCCCAAATGAAGGTCCCGCCTAGTGGCCCCACCAGAAATCCGAGAGATATAAGCGAACGTAAGGCCGACATCGCAAAAATCTTGTCATCGGACCCGCTGGCATTTGCCGATTCCTGCGCATAGGCGTAGATTTGCGGGATGACAGCAATGAGAAGCATAAAGAAGTTATGATCCACTTCCGGTCCTGTCCGCGATCCGAACGTTTGGCAATAAGCGAATTCACCACCACACCGCTTAATGAGCTGACTGCCATAAACACGCCAAAGGCTCCCGCACTCATCCCAAAATCTTCGGTGCAATACAGAGCCAAATACGGCGCTGTAATCGAAAATCCGATCCCGGTCAGCAGCATGCAAATAACGAATAAACGATATCCCTTGATCGCCAACAGATTTTTTAACCGTGTAAATAGCTTGTATTCCTCCCTGGCTCTCAATAGCAGTGCTGCGCCAACTCCAGTTCCGTTAATTTATCAATGTGAGCAGCCAGGCGGACGGGCATCCCGCCTAGCTCAGATTCCCCAGCACCGGATGAGGCACATAAGGCTCCTCCAGGCTCGCCATTTCGTCAGCATCCAGCTTCACCGACAGCGCGGCAACGGCATCCTCCAGGTGATGGGCCTTTGTTGCGCCGATGATCGGGGCGGTTACCGGCTCCTTGTGCAGTACCCACGCAAGCGCAACCTGCGCGCGCGGAATGCCCCGTTTGGCGGCAATTTCGGCAACTCGCTCCACAACCTTGCGGTCGGCATCGGCCATTTTCGAATAAAAAGCTTGTCCGGCTGCGTCCTTCTCTGAACGGGCGGTTTGGTCATCCAAATCCCGGGTTAGCCAGCCTCTGGCAAGTGGACTCCACGGAATGACGCCGATTCCCTCTTCGCGGCAAAGCGGCAGCATCTCCCTCTCTTCTTCCCGATACAATAAATTGTAGAGATTCTGCATGGAGACAAACTTGGTCCAGCCGTTGCGCTCAGCAGTATGCTGGGCTTTCAGGAACTGCCAGGCATACATGGAAGACGCTCCGATATATCTGACCTTGCCTGCCTTGACTACATCATGGAGCGCCTCCATCGTCTCTTCAATCGGCGTCGTGTTATCCCAGCGGTGGATCTGGTACAAGTCAATGTAATCCGTACCCAGCCGTTTCAGGCTGTTATCAACTTCGCTCAGGATCGCCTTACGGGAAAGTCCAGCACCATTTGGGCCCGGACTCATACGGAAAAATACCTTTGTCGCGATGACCACCTCATCCCGGCGTGTATATTCCTTCAGGGCGCGTCCGACAAATTCTTCGCTTGTTCCATCGGAGTACACATTCGCCGTATCGAAAAAGTTAATCCCAAGCTCCAGCGCTCTTTTAATGAAGGGTCGGCTTTCCTCTTCATTCAGCGACCAGGGAGCCATTCCGCGTTCGGGCACCCCATAACTCATGCAGCCAAGACATATCCGTGAGACTTCCAGACCGGTACGACCAAGTTTGACATAATCCATAAATGGCACAACTCCTTTGTTTGGTATAGGCTTCACTCCGCCCCGAATCGGGCATACCCTTATTATCCAATAAATGAAAAAGAACCGTTATCCCATTCATCTTAAATGCTTGCCTAATCCTCTCACTCCCATTAACGCCACTGGCGCAGATGCTTTATAATTGAGCAAGAGAACACCAACAAGGAGGAGCCTATGTCTGAGGAAATACGAGACCAGAGGGATGAACTCGTCAAACGGATCGAGCGGCATACCGGCCGGGACGGAGTTCACAAGACCGCGATTCCCTCTTTATATTTTTTTCGCAACTCTAATCTGACCAAGCCGGCCCACAGAGTGTACAACCCTTCCCTATGCTTTATCGCTCAAGGTTTAAAAGAGGTGCTGCTGGCACAGGAGCGGTTCGAGTACGGTCCGGCAAACTACCTGATTTCATCCATGAATCTGCCGGTGATGAGCCAGGTCATCAAAGCTTCTCCCCGCATTCCGTATTTGAGCTTCAGGCTTGAATTTACGCAGAGTCAGATTCTGGAGGTTATCAATGATTCCGACATCCAAATCGCTTCGAAAGGAAATGCCAAGCGAGCCTTGTTTGTCGGCAAGATAGAGAGTTCTATACTGGATGCAATACTCCGGTTAACCCGTTTGCTGGACAATCCGAAAGACATTCCGTTCCTTGCTCCCATTTACACCAAAGAAATTCTATACAGGCTTCTGCAAGGGCAATACGGCGCTGCTCTCGCCCAAATTGCTATGGAGGGAAGCAGCACCTACCGAATCCGGTACGCGATCGAGCAAATTATCCATAACTGTGATAAGCCTTTGCGCATTGAAGAGCTTGCCGACACAGCCAATATGAGTATTTCTACGTTTCACCGGCACTTCAAAGAGGTCACCGCGATGAGCCCGATTCAGTTTCAGAAACAGCTGCGCTTGCAGGAAGCCCGGCGCCTTCTGCTGTCCGAGTCGGCGGACGCCGCCGATGTCGCTTTCCGGGTAGGCTACGAAAGCGCATCCCAATTCAGCCGGGAGTATTCCCGTATGTTCGGCGCTCCGCCAAGAGCGGACATCAAGCGTCTGAAGGAAAAATATGACCGCCGCCTGGACGCATGATCCTCCTGTCCGGCGGTGGAAATCCACCCTCACTTCATCGCTATACTACCACTGGACGAGCGGGTAGAGCTAAACGAGACCGCCGCAATACAGGCAGCAACCGCGACAGACGCCGCCCCGGTCCAACTGACCGCCGGCATCGATGCGCTTCTCACGGCAATCCCCCCGATTCCGGCGGCCGCAGCGATGCTCAGCTGCAAAATGGAACCGTACAGGCTGAGCATGATTCCCGATGCCTCCGGAGCGAGCAAGACCAGATTATACTGCATACCTGGGCCGGATGACCAGGCCGAGAAAGCCCACAGCATCATGAGCGGAATGGCAGCAGAGGCTGATCCGGCAATCGTGGACAGCAGCACAAGAGCAATGACATGGACAACCATGCCGCCCACAAGCGTCCGGGGGATGCCGATCCGGTCCGTCAGGAATCCACCGAACTTGGAACCTATTAGCGTAGCGATGCCGAAGGCAAAGAGAGCAGCGCTCACTTCCCGTTCGCTCATCCGTGGGACGGTTAACAGGAAAGGGGCGATATAGGAGAAGAGTACCGCATATCCTAATTGCCAGAAAAATATTATACCAAGGCCGATTACAATTTTCGGATTCTTCAAAAGAGTGAGCTGCTTGCCCAGAGGGACGGCTTCCTCGCCATTTGTGGCCGGAAACATTCGCGCCACAGTGAAGATGGCCAGCAGGCTGAGAATACCGATCCCCCAGAAGATGACCCTCCAATCGTAAGCTGCGGCCACAACCCGGCCAATCGGAACCCCGGCGATAAGGGCGGCACTGGCCCCTGTGATAACGGTGGCAATCGCCCCGGCCCGGCGTTCAGGTGAAGCCAGCCTTGACGCAAGCGTCTTGGCGATGGTGGCAAAAACCCCGCTTCCTACAGCAAGCAGAACGCGAGAGAAGATGAGAAAACCGAAGCCGGGAAGGACGATTGTCAAAACGCTGCCGAGCATAATGGTAGCGAGCGACAGCATTAATAGCTTACGCCGATCCATTTTCGCCATCGCCATCATTACAACAGGCGTGCCGATTGCATTGGCAACCGCGAATGCCGTAATTAGCTGTCCTGCCGACGATACCGAAATATGGGCGGAGGCCGCTACCTTGTCCAGAATACCTGCAATGATGAACTCCGATGTAGCGGTCATGAAGGTAATGAAGGCCAGCAAGTAAACTTTCCAGGTGTTGTTCATTGTCAGGTCCACATCGGCAGCAGCGTTTCACCGCGGTCCGTTGCGGGTGCGGGAGCAATCGAAAGCGAAGAGATTTCATCGCGCCATTCCGGAGTCATGTCCACATCAGCCGCAGCGAGCGAATCCTCAAGCTGCTCCAGATTTCTTGCCCCGATAATCGGCGCCGTTACCGCAGGATGCGACATCGCCCAGGCGACGGCCAGCGTCGAGGGCTTCACGCCACGCTCCGTGGCATAGGCGTTAAAGCGGTCGGCTACGGCAAAATTCATCTCATCCGCGTAGCGGTCCGTATATCTCTTCTCCTCAACGAGCCGCCCTTGCTCCGGCCGTCTGTTCACTCCATATTTGCCTGTAAGAAGTCCGGCTCCGAGCGGGCTGTAGGAAATGACCCCTATTTGTTCGGAAGCGGCGAGCGGTAAAATTTCGACCTCGGCCTGACGTTTAACCAGACTATACATCGGTTGGATCAATTCAAACCGGGCAAGCTGCTCTTTTGCGGAAATCCCCAGTGCCTTGGCAATCTGCCAGGCCGCCCAGTTGCTTACCGCCGGATGGAGAATTTTACCCTGTGCCTGAAGGTCGTCAAGCGCGCGGAGCGTTTCTTCCACCTTGGTCTTCTCATCGAACATATGCACAAAGTAAAAGTCGATGCGATCCGTCTTCAACCGCCGCAGACTATTCTCAACTTCGAGCAGGATATGGCGGCGGGAGAGTCCCCCGGCATTGATATCTTTTCCCATGGGATAGAACACTTTGGTGCTCAGTACGATCTCGTCCCGGCATTCCGCGATACACTCCCCCAGGATTTCTTCGGACCGCCCTCCACTATATACATTCGCCGTATCAAAAAAGTTAATCCCGGCTTCCCGGCAGCGCTTGAACATCGCTTTGGACGTCTCTTCATCCGCGTTGCCGCCAAAAGACATCGTGCCAAAGCATAAATTCGAGACCTGGATTCCTGTTCTTCCAACTGTGCGGTATTTCAAGCTAAAACCTCCCTTATTTCCCTTTCACAAACACTTCCTTGGCAACCCTAATAGCTGACATCGCTTTCGGCCACCCCGCGTAAAAAGCAAGATGAATAATGACTTCTTTCAGCTCTGCTTCCGACAGTCCGTTCTCTCTGGCCTTGTTCAAATGAAATCCCAGTTGCTCCGTATTCCCTCCGGCGATCAGACTGGCTACGGTAATCAAGCTGCGGTCGCGCGGAGCCAGCTCCTTGCGTTCCCAGACATCGCCAAACAGAACATCATCGGTAAGCTCCACGAGTTTCGGGGCAAAATCTCCGATCGCTCTTTGTGCGCCTGTAAGCTCTTGTTCATTTGACATGGACGATCCCCTCTTTTCATTAATTTTCGGGAAATAATGATTGTTGATACATTAATGAACATTCGTCTATAATTATAAACAGATACAGAACAGCTTCAATTGTTAATTGAGCGCAATTTGTTCATTACTGAACAGATACTCTATAGATGTGAATTATTTTTCAAGAAAGCATGGTGACCTTGCAATGTCCAAAGTGGACCGAAGAATACTCAAAACGCAGGAAGCGCTAAAAAAAGCTGTAATTGAATTGATGTCGGAAAAAAATTTCGATGACATTACGATCCAGGATCTTTCCGACAGGGCGAACGTGAGCCGCGGAACGATCTACCTTCATTACATGGATAAATTTGATTTGCTGGATAAGCTCATTGAAGAACATATTGACGAGCTGCGGAAGCTGTGTGAATCGGCATGCCAATTGGATTTTATCGAGGCGACGCTGATCTTCTGCGAATACTTCGAAAGCCATTATTCCTTCTTTTCGCTGATGCTGGCGAGCAAAGGGGCTCCTTACTTCCGCAATCGGTTCCTTGACTTCCTGATCGAAGAGTTCCGGAAAGAAGTGGACATAAACGGAGGGAAAAACCAGGGGCTGCATGAAGAGCTTATCGTCAGGTTCGTTGCGTCGGCTTACGTCGGGGTGGTGGAGTGGTGGTTCATGAATGATAAACCTTTCCCGCATGATGTCTTGGCCAGACAACTGGGGACTTTATTAGAAAGAAATATATGATCTGTTCATTAATGAACAAATACGGCGGATTTAACAATTGTATGTCGTATGGATATGTTTATAATACTAGACAGATGTGCATTAAAGCATCAATGTTTTTTATCTTCAAAAGAAAAGGAGCAGAGAACAAATATGTGCCAAACTCGTGTTCTAAGTGTCCCCAGCGCAAAAGCGCCATTTGAAAAAACTACGATTGAGCGGAGAGCCTTACGCCCGCATGACGTCCTGATCGATATTCAGTTTAGCGGGATTTGCCACTCCGACATCCACAGCGCCTTCGATGAATGGGGCGGCGGAATCTTCCCCATGGTTCCCGGTCATGAAATCGCTGGTATTGTATCGGCCGTAGGAACAGAAGTGACCAAATTTGCGGTTGGCGATCGCGTGGGCGTTGGCTGCTTTGTTGACTCCTGCGGGGAATGCGAATACTGCCTTAAGGGTGAGGAGCAATATTGTACGAAAGGCTTTGTCGCTACCTACAACGCCCTGGACTATGACGGCAATCCGACCTACGGCGGATACAGCCAAAAAATAGTCGTAACGGAACGATTCGTTGTCCGTATTCCGGACAGTCTGGAGCTGAATGTAGCAAGCCCTCTGCTATGTGCAGGCATCACGACATACTCTCCTTTGAAGCACTGGAACGCCGGTCCGGGCAAGAAGGTCGCCATTGTGGGAATGGGGGGGCTTGGTCATCTGGCGATCCAGTATGCGCATGCCCTGGGCGCTGAAGTCACCGTCTTGAGCCGGTCGATCGATAAAAAAGAGGAAGCCCTGAGCTTTGGCGCCGATCATTATTTTGCAACCAGCGATCCCGCCACATTCAAAACATTGGCCAGTCAGTTCGACCTCATCTTAAATACCGTGTCTGCAAATCTCGACGTTGATGCGTATTTGTCGCTGCTTCGCATCGATGGAACGCTTGTCAATGTCGGCGCGCCGGCCGAACCGGACAAGTACCAGGTATTTTCCTTGATCATGGGCCGCCGCAGCATTGCCGGCTCACTCGTCGGCGGAATCCGGGAAACGCAAGAGATGCTCGATTTCTCTGCGGAGCACGGCATTGCCCCCAAAATCGAGGTGATTCGCGCGGACCAGGTAGACGAAGCATATCAGCGCGTCCTCCGCAGCGATGTGCGTTACCGGTTCGTTATTGATGTATCTACCTTGTAATTTTGTTCTGATGAAAGATGGGTTAGCCCGCTTAGGTGGGTTGACCCATCTTTTTTTCTGGAATCCAATGAACGATTTGTGCAGCAGAGAAAAATATGCGCATTTGCCAAGGGCTATTTAGAGGCCGGAGGAAGTCAAAAAACTTATGAAACCGAAGATCAGAAAACTTATGAAACCGGAGATCAGAAAACCTGAGATTCTGCATCTTTTGATCGCCTGAGATTAGCTATGTATAACATGCCTACGGAAATACAGGTTTTTCTCCGCTCCGCCTCAAATTCAATCAGCACAGCCTCAAATCCCTGTATAATTGCAGGATTTCTTTGAGAAAAAACGTTTTTGATCGAAAAAAGCTGCACTTTAGCTGTTTTGCAATGATGCTGAACTAAAATCATAACCAACCTGACCTGTCCCTTGATGTTAGAGCGATTGCCCTAATTCCTAGCTTGGTTTGATGGAGGAATGCCAAAGGCTATTTCAGAGGGCAGCGGAACACCTGGGTTTTCTTTTTCCAAAAAAAGGTATGGAAAGCCGCCTTATGTAAAAAAATATCCCCGTTGTCCCCGGGCGCCTGTCGGCAGTCGTTTGGCTTAAAATCTAAAAGACCCTTGGCTCATCACTCATTCTGATGAATCAAGGGTCTCATTCTGTCCCAAACATGTACTGCACATTGATTATTCATCAAAGAGGATAAACTCACGATATTTTCGTGCAATTACATCTAATATCACCTCTAACCCGATCAATGAATGAACGCCTTGCCTTTGATGACTTGGCAACGGGGTTGCTTCAAAAAAGAATGAATGGTCGGCATGCTCAGCCAAAAAATTACTTCCGAATTTAGTAATGGCCGCAATCGTTACCTTTTTAATTTTTAACGCCCGAACGACATCCTTTATCATTTCGGTTTCGCCGCTAAACGAAGTAAATATAACCAAATCCTCTTCCGTTATGATCGAACTATTAATCGCCAGGTTTGTCTCGCCTGAAATCAATATATTTTGCCGATTCGCGATCATTAAATCCTTGGAGAATTCCTTCGTGAAATTATTCTGTGAGAAACCGGTGGCATATAGAAAGACCATTCGCGCCTTCTTTAACTTCTCCAGAAAGGGCTGGAAATTCGTTTGCTCCACATATCGAAAAATCCGGTCCAAATCCTGTTTTAATAACAGAGTCAAATCACTGGGTTCAAGTGAGGATAGGGTCATGTCCGACCGAAGAGCATACTTCAACTCTGAGAATCCATGATATCCCAGCTTTTGTGCCAAGCGAAGCACCGAGCTTTTTGAACTAAGCATGGTCTCGCCTAATTCGATAATGTTCATCCTAATGACATCCTGGGGCCGACTGATTATGAATCTTACCATTTCTTTTTCAGAATCGGTCAGGTTGTCATAGTTTATTTTAACGCGCAAGTCAAAATCCATAAGGCTTCTCCTTGTGATATCAAGAATTCATAGTATTATTATCGATTTTTAGTATACTACACTACGAAAAAGACCAGTAAGAGAAAGTCCCTACTGGTCCAGTCCGTTCTTTTATGGTTCAATAAAATAAATTACCGCTTCATACGGGCGAAGTTCCAGATCATGCAGCTCTTTCTTAGTATCCGGATAATTCGATAATAATAATCTCCCGGATGAATTCTTCAGCTCTTCAGGCAGCTTGTAATTCACCTTGCTCTCAGAGAAGGAGCAGATTACTACCAATTTCTGCCTATCCAGGGTACGCGTATATCCGTAGACAGCGGAATCGCCCGGATTAATCAGTTCATACACTCCGTCAACCACGACCGGCAGCTCTTTCCGCAGGCGAATTAATTCTTTGTAATGGTAGTACACCGAATTGGGGTCTGCCAGGCAATCCTCCACATTGATCCAGGCATTGTCCGGGCTGAACTCAATCCACGGTGTTCCGTTTGTAAATCCATACGGCGCTGTTCCATTCCACGGCATCGGTGTGCGCGCATTATCGCGGGATTTCAGGAAAATGGACTCTTTAATGTACTCTTCCGGAAGTCCTTTGTCCTCAAATTCTTCCTTCATACAGTAAGTTTCAATGTCTTTATATTGATCCAGGGAAGCGAAGCGGACATTGCGCATTCCCAGCTCCTCCCCTTGATAAATATAGGGCGTGCCTTTCATCATATGAAGGAGGGTTCCCAGCATTTTCGCGGATTCTACGCGATAGCCCGTGTCATTTCCAAAGCGCGTAACCGCCCGAGGCTGATCGTGGTTGCTCCAATAAAGCGAGTTCCACCCCTTGCCTTCCAGCTTGTGCTGCCACTCCGTCATGATGTCCCGTAAATCGCTCATCTTATAGCGAATGTCTGAAAACTTTCCATAGGGTCCATAGTCCAGGTGCATGTGATCAAAATGGAAGACCATATTTAATTCTTCCCGCTCCGGGTCTGTATATAATATCGCCTGATCACTGTTGGTATTGGCTGTCTCTCCCACAGTCATAATATTGTATTTGCTCAGCACCTCCCGATTCATTTCATGGAGAAACTCATGAACGCGCGGTCCGTTAGAGGCGCCGATGTAATACGATTTGGTATAGATTGCGTCATCCGACGCATCCGGCCAATCCTGACGTTTGCTAATCAAGCTGATGACATCCATCCGGAAACCGTCGATGCCCGTCTCGAACCAGAATTTCATCATATCATAAATGGTTTCACGAACCTTGGGGTTCTCCCAGTTCAAATCAGGCTGTTCTTTAGCAAACAGATGCAGATAATATTGTCCGCGGCTCTCGACATACTCCCAAGCCGGACCGCCAAACGTCGAGCCCCAGTTCGTGGGCGGGCTTCCATCTTCCTTGGGATCCTTCCAAATGTAAAAGTCCGAAAATTCATTGTCGCGGGATTCACAAGACTTCTTAAACCATTCATGCTGATCGCTTGTATGATTAACCACCAGGTCCATAATAATCTTGATGTCCAGGCGATGCGCTTCATCCAGCAACCGTTTGAAACCCTCCATGGTTCCATATTCGGGATTAATCTTGTAATAATCTGCAATGTCATATCCATTGTCCACCAGCGGCGATTGGTAAATCGGATTCAGCCAGATCACGCTGATGCCCAAATCCGCCAAATACGGGAGCTTCTCAATGATTCCGTTTAAATCGCCGATTCCGCTTCCGGTTGTATCTTTAAAGCTTTGCGGATAGACCTGGTAAACGACGCTTTGCTTCCACCAATCTTTTTCATTCATCATCTTACTCATCTTCTTCATCATCCTTTGGCATATTGGCGACGAAGTCATTTACATAGACTAACTGTTCCCTTGCTTCTTGCACGGCATTAAGTATCTGATCCGCTGTTAAATATTCATCCTCGGGCTGCACCAGTACAGAGATGATAACCGGTAAATTTATTCCCGCTATGATGTGAAAATGCGGACGGTCTAAATACGCTGCAAAGGCCTGATTTACCGATCCCCCGAGCAGGTCCGTAAATACCACTACCTCATCTTCTTCCCCAACATCGCCCAATAATTCCTTAACTTCTTCCTTAACCGGTGTGTTGGTCAGGTAGGCTGACAGGGCATGAACATTACCGATACCTTTACTTATATAGTTTAGCGTGTCTTTTATGCCTTCTGCCATTTTTTCATGGCTTGCAATGATAATTTTTCGCATATGTTTCGTTTCCCTTCTATTCTGCATAAATTAAACGCCCAAAATTCCCAAGTATGAACAGATCAACGCCAATGCAATGACCATAAAGATTATATGAGTGATGCTGAATTTCTTCGACGCGATCAATTTATAAACGACAATGGTTAAAGCAGCCGGCAGCAATGCAGGCATAATTTTGTCCAGAATTTCTGTTTGAATGGGCAGCGTGACTTCCCCCGTTTGATACTTAAGCAGAACATTCATTTTCACAACGGACGGGATCAATGCGCCGACTACCGTTAAGCCCATGATGGAAGCCGCTTCAGTAAAGACATTTAATCGGTCGCCAAGGGCGGTTATTAATTTCAAACCGGAGGTATGGCCCACATCGAACAATTTAATACGAAGAATGAAAAATACAATGTTTAACAACAGCCAAATCATTGCGCCTATCGGGTTGCCTTGCAGCCCCATATACCCGGCAATAGAGCCCATAATGGTTGGATATAATACCCAAACAAGCGTATCTCCAACACCGGCAAGCGGTCCCATCATCCCTGTCTTAAAAGCTTGAACCGCTTCCTTTGACTCAATTCCATCTTTCTGCTCCATCGCCACAGAGGCTCCTAACAGGAGATTGGCCATCCAGGTCGTAGTATTGAAATAGTTAAAATGATTATTTAACGATGCTTTATAGTCCTCATCTTTTTTATATATTTTTCGCAAAACCTTGCTCAGTCCGAACACAACCGCCGGAGCCTGCTGGTTCTCGTAATTAAAGGTGTTGCAAGCCATGAACATATACCGGATGGCCGCTGACCGAATATCTCTTTTCGTTACCTGATTTGTTGCCGGCTCTGTGTTACTCATCGAATTCGTCTCCTTCAACTGAGGTATTGCCGCTCCCCGCCGCTGCGGGTGTACTATTCATTTTTTGGGTGAAGTAATAATAGGCAAAGGCGAAGCCTAGAATGGCAATCCCCAGGATCGGCAAGCCCAGATATGCGGAAATCACGAATCCGATCAAGAGCATCGTCAGGTATTTCTTCACTGGCATAAACTGAAGCAATAAGGCAATCCCGACTACCGGCAGCATAGATCCGGCTATGGATAATCCGTCTGTGAACCATTTCGGTACGACATCGAGCAGCACCCTTACGATTTTATCTCCGAATATGACACAGAGTAAGGTTGGAACCGCTGTCGTTAACCCGAAAATAAGCGGGCCAATCCAGAAAATACGGTTCATTTTCCCGAATTTCCCTTCGTTTAAAGCCTTTTGAGCAGCATGCGAAACATAGGAATTGAGTATCTTGCCCAGCACATCCAATTGAATACCGAGCATTCCAACAGGTACGCCGACCGCTAAGGCAATAGCTTTCGCATTCTCAATATCATTGGTGGTACGGAGGGCTACATAAATGCCAACCAGCGTTGCAAGACCATAATTGGGTACGGAGGACCCGCCGATGTTCGCTACTCCCAGGGCCATTAATTGGAAGGTGCCCGCTATTACCATTGCTGTCGCAACATCTCCCATAATCAGCCCGGCAATCATTCCGATAATGGAGGGAAACCAGGTCGTAATGACAAAGCCTTGTTGGTCAAGAACCATCCAGAAGGCCAATGCAACAATAAGTACCGCTTGTATAATCTCCATGTTTTATCCTCTTCCTGCCTGGTTATTTAATATAGGTTTCCAATGGTTCTTCCGCATCTCCCGGCACAAAGTGGAAGGTGACTGGAATTCCCTTTTCTTTTAAAGCTTTTAAATCGGCGACTTCCTTATCATTGACCGAGACCATCTTCTTGACTGTTGTTTT
>NZ_ASSC01000449.1 GCF_000520735.1 Paenibacillus forsythiae T98 | reverse complement strand
CGGCGGTTCCGCACGCGCTGAGCCGCAAGGCGCTGAATATACTCGGCAGCGGGCTGTTGTCGTCGCCTCCGGCGGCGCAGTCCAAGGCGGTTATGGAAGGACTAAGGGTGGAAGCGGCGCATAAGGTGCCTGTTGGCCGAATGAATGTCATTCGCCCCAAAGCGGACGGAACAGACCCTTTGCAGCACATTGTCGTGGCAGACCATCTCCGGGCGGTTTCCCTGGTATTGGAGCACCGGGGCGGTAGAGCGGGCTTCGGCGACGGAAGACGGCGGAGGGAGATGGTAAGGTGACAGACTCATGAGAATTGGTGTGCATCCGAAGCCTGCGGGCAGATCCACAGGTTCCTCTTCCCGCCGGGGGAACGCCCTCCCGGGACCCGCGAAGCCGCGAAAGCTTCGGGGCGGAAAGGGAATGAAGCTCGCCGGAGCTTTGAAATCGCGGCGAATCTCGGCAACAACCGCCCGGGGGACGGGTGTGACGGCGGCCGGAAGAGCAGCTGGCAAATCCTCGGGAGGCCGCTCCGGAAGGGCCTCCCTCCATCCCGCCTCAAGAGTCGCCCGCAAGTCGTTATGGACGCCCCCGGCGCTGCGCGGAAGG
>NZ_ASSC01000448.1 GCF_000520735.1 Paenibacillus forsythiae T98 | reverse complement strand
TCGTCATGCCTTTTCACGAGATTATGCCAGCCGTACGGGACGGCATAATCGACGCCGGACTCGTCATCCACGAGGCCCGCTTCACCTATACTTCATACGGGCTTCACATGCTGGTTGACCTCGGAAGCTGGTGGGAGAGCGACACGGGACTCCCGATTCCGCTCGGCGCGATTATCGCCCGCCGCGATCTTGACGCGGACGCTGTCAGCGGATGGATTCGTTCCTCACTCCGTTACGCCTGGGACAACCCGGAAGCCTCCCGTGAATATGTGCTCAGCCATGCCCAAGAGCTGTCGCCGCAGGTCGCCAAATCGCATATTGATCTGTATGTGAACGACTTTACGATGGATCTGGGCGAGAGCGGCTATGCCGCCATATCGGCCCTGCTGGGCCGGGCGGCAGCCGAAGGGCTGGTCCCCCCGATCGACCCGGCGCTGCTGCGTTAACCGCGCCCAACCGCAAGTCTCCCCGGGAACGCTTGTTGTCCGAAGCGATCCCGGGGATTTTTTACGTGAACAAGCCATCCGGCCCAAGCGAGCACCATGAAGATGAACGTCCCTAAACCCCTCTATCCGTTTATACTTTTTTATGAATTAGCCTTTATTTAGTTGTTATGGTGGCTATTTTTTTTACGTTATCCCAACTCACTGTAGCCCCTGCCGCTTCGCTTATAAATCTAAGATTAACATAGAGCTTGTTTTCAGGTGTTGCAAATGGGGTTTGAGTCAATGTATATTCATTGCCGTTAACAGTTGCCTTTAAAGCATCAAGAGTCATTTTTATAGATAAATTCTCCTTCGTCGCTAATACTGATTTTGTTTTAATCCCATTCCACATTCATATCCAGGGCCTCAAAAATTTGGCGAAAAGTAACCATGATATTGCCATTAAGTAAAATTGGCTTTGCTTCAAAACTGAGGGATTCTCCGTTTAAAATTACAGAACCGTATGCAGGTACGGCAGCATTGGCTTTCGTAAGCGAGAACACCGAAGTAGCAGCTAACAAAATGGAACTAAGCAGGAAAGGTTTAAGTTTCATACAGATGTTCCTCCCTTTTTAACAAATTGCTTGCTAAACTCAGCTACACTCACACATCGGTCTTTCCGGGCTTCCAGCCTGCCTCTTGCGACCAAATGTGGGCCTTCTGCAAAATATCCCATACAATGGGTCCTTTTCCCTCAACATACTTCGGCCGGTCGTGCTTGTACAGGTTCATCAGCCGGTGCTTTTCTTCGATATATCGCTCGCAGTCCTCAGAGGAATAGCGGAGGTAGTCCCGAAAGAGCAGCGTCAACTGCTCGGAATAGCTTCCGGCCTGTCTGACATGAATATGGGTCCTTCGATTACCTGGTATCTCCCGAAAATACTTTTTAGTTTTATCCGGATTCTCCGGTCTCAATTCAAATCCGCTTTGCTCAATCCACAATGCATAGCTTGACTCGTCCTCCAGGCTTTCGACTGAAATCTGAATGTCAATGATGGGCTTTGCCTCCATGCCTACGATGGAAGTTGAGCCGACATGGTCGATTCGAATGGCCCGTTCCCCTAATGCATGCCTTAGCTTTAATCCCGCCTCAAGAAAAAGATTATGCCACCCCGCATCAAACGGCGCAATCCGCCATTGGTCTTCCATAACCAGCCTCCTCTTTGATGTATGTTATCTTTTGGGATGACTAAAAGTATATTTTTACATCCTTGTAATCATGAATTCCTGTACCGTGCTTTGCTAAACCTTTATCCAGCAATTCTTGGCAGGCTTTATTTACCTCTGATAAAAATCTTCTGTTTAACTCAAGTTCATTATGACCCGGCAGTATTTTTGTTATATATTCTATTTGATTAATCTTTTCAACCGACTTTATAAACAATAACGGATCTGTCGTAGGATAGAAAGCAAACAACGTTCCTTTATATATTAAGTCCCCTGTGTATAGATATCCTCGTTCTTCCTCATAAATACAAAGATGGCCCGGTGAATGACCCGGAGTATGAATGAATGTTAATATCCTGTCCCCTAAATCCATAGTCTCTTTATCCCTTAGTACAGCAGTTGCTTTACCTCTAAAGGGTCTGTATTCCTCTAAGCTAAAATCGTCTGGCACAGGTATCGTAATGCCTCTTCCCACGTTACGCCGAGTAATCTCTATAGGTAATCCTGGTATTCCGTTCTCTAACCAATCTTCCTCTAATTCATGCACATATACTTCATCAAAAAGTTCATGATTCCCTATATGATCCCAATGAACATGCGTAGTTATTACTTTTATTGGCAAAGAAGTGATTTGTTCAACCACCCTTTTAATGTTTCCAATACCAATGCCGGTATCTATTAATACAGCGAATTCTGCGCCTAGCAGTAAATAGGAATGCACTTTCTCCCAATGCCCATACTCACTTATTGCATAAGTAGTCATGTCTATTTCTTCTACTGTGAACCAACTGTCCGAAAGTTTCAAAGAGGCTCCCTCCATTCTTTACAGCAGTTTAAGCTAATGTTGTTCATATTTTATGGACCCTGAGGGTTGTCCGCTGTTAGAGTCTCCCAGCGCGATCATAATGTCTTCTTAAAATATGCCGCGGATTCAGCATACCCTATGGCTTGGTAGAACTCGCCGGCTCTTCTGGTGGCAAGGGCAACCAGCTTCGAACCACGTTCATGAGCTTTCCCTTCTACTAATTCCATCAATTTTCTTCCAACCCTCTTGCCCCTGAATTCCTCCAGAACAAATAGCTCCTCAACCCAACTGACGACACCGTTGGCATAAAAAGCGGAGTGGTGGAATGCCAATACATATCCAATTATTCTCGACTCCTGCTCAGCAATAAGTAAGTCTGCATGGGTGTCAGTCAAAAGCTTGAGAAAGATTCCGGAGAAATCCTGCCTGTTCAGTTTAAAGCTTGTCGCCAGGCGTTCGGCTAAAGCAAACAACTCCTCCTCGTCCCGAAGCTCTGCCGCTCTATAATTCACCTTCATTCACTCACTCCTCCGCAAACATTCGCATCATTCACGCCGCCCCCCGCATAAGCTGGTATAATATCCATCAAAATACTTGGGAAACGGAGTGTATATCCATGATACCCGAAGGAAATCACCGTTCCAATATTATCCGCTTCAACAGTTTTCAAAATGAGTATGACCGTTACCGGCCGGAAGCGCCCAAGGTTGTAACTGAACTGCTGACGGGCTATTGGGGAGGAAGACCCGCCCTTGTCGTGGATCTCGGCTGCGGAACCGGGCTGTCCACCTTCTTGTGGCGGACAGCCGCC
>NZ_ASSC01000447.1 GCF_000520735.1 Paenibacillus forsythiae T98 | reverse complement strand
GTCGCCGCCCGCACGCCGGTGGAAGAAGCGCTGGTGCAGATTTGGCAAGAGATACTCGGTCTTTCGAAAGTTGGTGTGAAAGACAACTTTTTCGAAATCGGGGGACACTCCTTGAAGGTGCTGCAGTTGATTCAAAAGATTCATGTAAAGTTGGAAGTCGACGTTCCCATGCGTATCGTGCTTGAAAGTCAAACAATCGAAAAAATGACCGAGGAATTGTTGAAACTCAAGTTTCAGCAGTTTGAACGGAAGAACAGCTACAACATCATGAAATTAAACGAAAATGGAATGATGAATGTTTTCTGTTTTCCTCCAATACTGGGATATGGAATTGCGTTTGCCGAAATGGCGAAACATCTTGAAAACCACTGCGTGGTCTACGCTCTCGAATTTATAGAGAATGCTCGCAATCGCTCAGAAATGCTAGATCAATACGTGGATGCCATTGTAAGTGTTCAAGAGAAGGCGCCTTATGTGTTTATCGGCTATTCAGCGGGAGGAAACCTTGCATTTGAAGTAGCAAAAGCGATGGAAGAACGAGGATACGAGGTATCCGACATCATTATGATCGACTCCAAGAAGAAAAATTGGGAGATGAAGAATGCAGAAGTAGAAATAGATGATCAAATCATTGATCGCCTTTTATTGAAGCATGCCCCAGAGCCGTATAAACAAGTTTTAACTGTCCCTATTACCAGAGATAAAGTAATAAATAAAATACATGCTTATCATATGTTTTTGAGTGAACTTATTAACACAGGAGCAGTCCAAGCTGAGATCCACGGTTTAGTGGCGGAAGGTTCGGAGGTGGGAAGAGCTTCAGACAACGATATTTTGTTATGGAAACAGGCGACACAGAAACATTATGCGGAATATGAAGTGATCGGAGAGCATTTAGAGTTGCTGGCGCCTGGATATGTCGAGAAAAACGTGAAGCTCATTCAGCGCATTGTAAAAGGAATAATCAAACAAACGGAGAGGGCTCCAATTCATCGGAAACATACCGAGAAATAAAAACCGGCCCAGGAAGCAGACAGGCGTAGAAAACGGGAGACTTTATAGCGGAATAAACAGGGAGCAGATTGCCGCGGCAGTCTGCTCCTTGTTTTCATGTGCGCCCGGCATGGGCGATAACTTGGCGGTGAAAGTCCGCTACAGGCTTGGCAGTAGGAACTGTTAGCCAAAGGCAAGGGTGTCTGCCGTGAGGCAGAATCTGAAGGAAGCCGGAGGCAAACCCTCGGTCTGACGAACAGAAACCACATACAAGGCATGATGGGACGGACGAGCTTGCCAGACAAAGCGAAGTCGAATACTGCCCGAATCTCACCATGTAAATGTGGCAGATAGATGAGGGGAAAGTTATCGCTCTTACCCGGGGAGGTCTCACAGACGTCAAGTAGGAAAAGCAGCGGGCAATCACTGAGTGCACTACCAACGACGGCCGCCAACACTCGCCTAGACGATAAATGTCAATGGCGGCCTCCAATGTCAACGGTTTTCCTGACGGCCATCACCAACCAATCCGCGAGCATAGACCCGACACAAACCGCCAAGAGGTCAGGGGTTCGATCACCCTAGGCTCCACCATAATTTAATATGGACTCTTAGCTCAGTTGGTAGAGCAGTTGACTCTTAATCAATTGGTACAGGGTTCGAGTCACTGAGAGTCCATACAGAAAGAACGGCAGAGATGCCGTTCTTTTGTTTTGGTTTCATTCGTCGCAAAAAATCAGCCCCAACAAGCACTTTTTCAGTGAATTCAGTCTCCTTTAAATACCAATTACCTTGCCCGTATGCTTCCTGACGATTGAATCATTATCCTCCAGAAAAGGCCATTTAGGGTATTCGATCGGAAGTTGGCTAACCTCATTCAGTTGGTTCAATTCTCCATCGCTCAAGACGATACCTGATGCCTCCAAATTGTCGCTGAACTGTTCGGGACTTCTGGCTCCAACGATGATACTGGAGACCGCTTGTTGATTAAGCAGCCATGCGAGAGCGATCCGGGCCACTGTGGTTTCGCGTTCCGCAGCAATATTCGAGAGTACATCCAGGATGCGAAATGCTTTCTCTTTATCTACGGGAGGAAAAGCTGCCTTGTTATGCCGGTCATCTGGGTCCCCTTGATGTTCACGTGTGTATTTCCCTGACAAAAAACCGCCCGACAACGGGCTCCACACGATTAGCCCCATCTTCTGATCGTTCAGAACAGGGATAATCTCCCGTTCAATCTCGCGTGCTGTCAACGAGTAATACGATTGGCTGCTCTTGAATGCAGTAAGCCCCCGGAGTTCCGATATCCCGCGCGTCTTCATGATTTCCCATCCTTGCATGTTGGAGCAGCCGATGTAGCGAACTTTACCGCTGCGAATCAGATCGTCGAGCGCGCGAAGCGTTTCCTCCCAATCGGTCAATTGATCCGGATTATGAATTTGGTACAGATCGATATAATCTGTTTCAAGCCGTCTGAGACTTTCTTCTACCTGCCGGATCATATGCAGCCGCGACAGTCCAAGGTCATTGGGACCCGGACCCATGCGCGCTCTCACTTTGGTTGCAATGATTGCTTGATGCCGTTTGGACTTCAGGGCCTTACCGAGTATCTGCTCGGAGCGACCTTCCGCATAGGCATTGGCCGTGTCGAAGAAGTTAACGCCGGCGTCCAGCGCATGATCTACCAATCGTCCCGCTTCCTTCACGTCAAGCGAACCGAATGCGCCCCACATCTCCCCGCCGCCAAACGTCATCGTACCCAGACCGATTTCCGAAATCATTACTCCCGTATTGCCAAGCAAATTGTACTTCATTTTCTTTTCTCCTTTCGAAATATGGATTACACTAAAGGTGACGCATGAAAAAAGAAACGGACGCAAAATATCGCGAAAAATTTTTAAGGTATGGGGAGAGTGAATTCTCTTGAATACGGAGGCGCTTTGGGAAGCCTATCATGAGCATGTCAGAAGATTCGTTAATCATAAAACCAATTTTCATCCCGATGCCGAGGATATTGTGCAAAACGTGTTCATAAAGGCTTTCGCCCGCCTGGACGACGTAAAAGACGATTTGAAAATACGCGCCTGGCTTTTTCAAATTGCACGCAACTGCATTGTTGATCATTACCGGAAAGAGAAGCGGACCGACGAATTGCCGGATCAGCTGCGCTTTGATGATGAGTATGAGGAACCTGACCCCAATCAAGAGGCCGTTATCGGCTTGAAGAACGTGATCCGGCTATTGCCGGACAAATACAGAGAAGCGCTTGAATTCTCCGAACTGAAGGGAATGTCCCAGAAGGAACTGAGCGAGCATTTGGGGATTTCTTATTCGGGAGCCAAATCAAGAGTGCAGCGAGGCCGGGAGATGTTAAAAGAAATGATGACCAGTTGCTGTGATATTGAAGCGGATCGGTACGGCAATATTATCGACTACCGCGTCATGCTGGAAGAACCAACTCGCTTAAGCAGGTCCTGAAATTTAGGCAGTGAAATTAGCCGCAGATTTTGGAAGGATAAGCAAGCATAATGACGGTGTTATTAGGTACATCGGCGGCATGTGGACTCGCAGTCGGCGGCTCCGGCTACAAAATTGCCGTGCAGTGCAAGCGATGGAAGCAGGATGCCGGAAATGACATTGTTCTGCGGCTCAAGGCTGGCAAGCAGGTTCATGGCTGCTACGATGCCTGGATTGTGACGACAAGCCATTTTACGAGATCTGCAAAAGAGGCCGCGGAGAGGCTTAATATTAAGTTGATTATTCGGCTTGCTTTGGATGCCAGGTTAAAGTGCCTCCAAACCGCGCTATATGCGGGAGATGGAGGCATTGTTTCCCTAGATGGTTTTGAGCAAATTACCGTCAATGACATAATCCGCGCCCGTAATCATGGAAGCCTGATCGGAAGAAAGGAATACAGTCAGGTTCGCAATATCCTCTGGCTGGGCAAACCGGCCTAAAGTGATGCCGGCGATGGCGGGGAGCTTCTCCATAATATCTTCTGAAGTCATGCCCGACGCTTCGCCAACGGATTTTGCAAGTCCACTTTCAGCATGATCCCAGAGCGGTGTCACTACCGGACCTGGCGAGATGGAGTTCACTCTGATTTGGCGCGGACCAAATTCTCCGGCCAGCACCTTGGTCAGATTGTTCAGAGCAGCCTTGGTTGTGCCGTATATAGGCAGCAGCAATTCGGGCATTTGGGCGTTAATCGAAGAGATGTTGACAATGGAGCCGGAGTTCTGCTCAAGAATATGAGGCAGGGCCGCTTGTGTAAGCCGGACCACACTGAATAAGTTCAAGTTATAGAGCTGCTCCCATTCTTCGCTGGGTGTTGCCAGAAAGCCTTGGCCTCTTCTTTCATCAATGGCTCCAACATTGTTAACCAGAATATTAATCCTGCCGAATGCTTCGATAAGCTTCCGGGACAGCTCGTTCGTATCGCGCGCGGTATTAACGTCAATCGCTAAATGCTTGACCGGATGATTGTGGACGAGCTGCTCCAGCTCTGCTGTGAGAGAACGGCTGATGGCGATGACTTTTGCACCTTCCTGAACAAATCTTTGGACGATCGCCAGTCCTATTCCTTTGCTTGCCCCAGATACTACGGCTACTTTATCCGTCAATTTTAAATCCACGATTAGTCCTCCTGTTTTGGTGAGATTTTATTTCAAGAGAAGCCACCTGAAGTGAGAAACTCTCGTTTAACTATCGGGTAATTCATGCTATGTATTGAGAGAAAAGTATCTTATTTTGTTATAGTACGAGTATATCATGATGTCAACGTCATTCCTGTCACGAATTATCGGATATTTACAAACCGACGGTCTGTTTATATAATAATGATATTAGTGGAACGCCTATTTTCTGACCGATTAAGAACGATTATGGAGGAATTATCTTGAAGCAAGAGGAACGCAGAGAACAAACCATCCGCCAACTGCTGGATGCGACCAAGGAGCTGCTGCGGGATAGAGGCTGCCACAGTATCACTATGAAGGATATTATGGAAAAATCGGAATTATCCAAGGGGGCGATCTTCCATTACGTGAAAAGTAAAGACGAAATTTTTGCCTGGGTGCTGCAAGAACAGCTTGAGGAAATCAACAAACATTTCATGAATGAAGTGATGCGGGTCCCGCAGACCTTTGACGGACCGATGCAAGTCATCTCAAGCCATCTTGCGGCATTGGAAGACGCGAGTGATATGACCAACAAGGTTCTGATGTACCTGCTGGGCAAGGAAGATGAACCTCCGCTCGCGGAAGTGCTCAAGAAATATTATGAGCAGTCTGTACATTTTTCCAGGGAATGGATTGGGAGCGGCCAGCGGCACGGAGTTATTCCGGAATCGGTTGATCCGGACAAGACGGCGGAGATGTTCGTTCTTCTATCGCTCGGTTTGCGCGTTCGTTCTTCCTTACCCATTAACACGACTGCTGTTGCGGCCAGGGATTTATCCGCATACATGGCCAGCATTTTGAAAGGTCAATAGACTGCTTCAAGGCAAACATACGGAGGGATGAAAATGGCGCCATTTATTGCGCTTGTTGGATCTTTTTTATTGTTCCGGGTAATGGGGTGGCTTGGACTATCTTTGTTCGATAATTGGCACACATCACTTCAAGGGGCGGTGGCTGTCATGTTTCTGCTCACTGCTTCAGCGCATTGGGGAAAACGGCGTGCTGACCTGGTTCGAATGGTTCCTCCTTTTGTTCCGAAGGGCGGATGGATCGTGACGTCAACAGGAGTCCTGGAAATTGCCGGGGCTATCGGAATTCTGCTCCCCCTTACCTCGCTTCCAGCTTCGATTGGCTTGACGCTTCTGCTGATCGCGATGTTCCCTGCAAATGTATATGCGGCTCGGCACAAGTTGACGATTAGCGGCAAACCTGTACCCAAGCTGCTTGTCCGGACTTTGCTGCAAATCCTGTTTATCGCGGCAGTTCTGTTAGCTTCTCCGATCTATGGACAGTGACACTAATCATGCGGGAGAGTTTCATACTGAGGCATAGAAGCTATGTGAGGCTGGTTGACAATAAATTTATAATGTATATATATTTTAGTTACTATAATAAATTGGAGTGTTGTCATGAGCATCAAAGATAGGGAAGACGCGGTCAGCAACGTTATGAATCAAATGACCGAACTTCAACAAAAGTCGCAAGCTTTCATTGAACGGATCATTAAGCCGAGTTCGCTGACCCCCAACCAGATTCTGCTGCTGTTTCAGCTCCGTCTCTCCGGAAGTCTGACAATTACCGATGTTGCTGAGTGGTTTGCTGTTACGCCAGGAGCCGCGTCCTCGATGTCCGACAAGCTTGAGGATCTCGGTCTTTTGCGGAGAATGCGGGCGAGCGAAGATCGGCGGGTCGTCACAATCGTGCTCACCGAACAAGGCGAACAACAAATTGTTGACCTGTTCCGCGATTTTGAGGCTTCGGAGCTTACGAAGATTTCCGGGACCTTGGAAAAAATAAATCGCCTGATGGCAGAAATCGCGGAGTAAGACGCATCGGCAATATGGAAAACCATTAAAAGTACTGCACATCAAATCATTGGTGTCAGTACTTTTTTTGCTGTGGAAGGCCAATTATTTTATTGAATATAATTTATAATAAGTATATATTTTAATTATTAAAATAAATTCTGCGAGGAGGGAGAGTGGCACAGTGCAGCATGATCAGAAAATAATAGACGGGGCAGACGGAATCCCTTTGAAAGTAAAAGGCTCACTTATTAAAAAGGAGGATGTGCATAGGAGCTTCGTGGAAGTGATCGGTTATTTGCGCGTTACGGGCAATATGACCACATCGAAGTTGAAAGTGCTCGGGGATTGTTCGATCCGAAACCATTGCCAGGCCATGCAGGTGGAAAATTTGGGAAGTTTGCGAGTTCAAAGCCTTCAAGCCGACCGGGTTAGTTCATCGGGCTACTTGTCCGTTTCACAAAAAGCTGTAGTAGATAGCTTTCAGGCCAAAGGCGCTGTGCGGATAGACAACCTGATTGCCACCGAGTCGATTGATATTAGTTTAAGTTCGGTCTGCCAAGTCGGAACGATGAAGGCCTATAGGAGTATCACAGTCCGGCCTTCTTCCCGGGCGTTCAATTACTTTATGCGTCCTTTCTCGAAGCTTCGTTGTGAAATGGTGCAGGCGGTTAACGTTACATTGTACCGGACAGAGGCAAAGCTCGTTTGCGGAGAAGAGATCATCATCGGACCAGGCTGCACGATCCGGGAGGTCCGTTATAGTAAAAGCTTTCAAGCCGATCCCGGTTCACATGTCGAAAACATCGTTCTACTGAAAGAATAGGAGGGGGCTTGTGAAATACATCTATAAAGGGCTGATTGGATTGTTTTGCATCCCGATTCTTAGCGTTTGGCTTGCAGGAAGTCTCATTTGCTCGGTAATTGCCGTCATTGCAGGGGTGCTTCGTAACTTTGGAATGGGGTGGATCGGCATGACCATCTATCCCGGGTTATCTGTGCCGAAATCTCTTAGCCTGCCTTTTGGGGTGTGCCTGGCTGCTGTGCTGATGCTTTCATTCCTTTATACCAGGCGTTTTCTTCGGAAATGTCTCGTTTATTTACGTACGTCATAAGGAATTAGGAGAGTCCTATCATTCGAAAAAGAAGCCGCCGGACACCAATCGTTCCGCGGCTTGTACTTTTTATAAGCAGTGAGTAATGTTCAATGTTCAATCAGGTTTCTGACGGGGACCGTTTGTTCATGTTCCGGCTGATTCAATGGATAGATTCTGGCCGTGCCATTGTTCTCATCCACATGCTGGATATAGATTGGCGTTCCTTCATAGGTTACATTTTCCATAATCGGCGACGCGGCGATCTCTTGAGCTCTTTGCGGATTCATTGCTGTACCCTCCTCCAATTTCAGATAACCATGATTAATGTCCCACGAAATGAAGGGCTTATGCATAAAGCTCCTCCCTGTTGCTTTGTAAATATTATAAATATTAGGAGGACATCTTAGATGAGACCGAAGTTACATCGCATTGCTCTTTTCCTGCTTTTACCCTTGTTCCTGATTATTACGAGCTTTCCCCCAGCGGCCCATGCAGCCGAAACCGATCCGCTGGACAAGTATTACCCTGCCGACATTGAAGGGCATTGGGCCTACGACGCGATTGATAATTTCGTCAATGCCAACTTGCTAAGCGGTTATGCGGACGCGGACGGAACCATCAATATTAAGCCGAACAATAATATTACCCGCGCCGAATTCGTAACGATTCTTGTTAATGCGGCGGGTCTGACCAGCAGCCAGTCAGGTAAAGCCTTCACAGACGTCAAGGCTGGAAAATGGTACGCCGATCCGATCCGGATTGCGAGTTCCCTCGGCATCGTCGACGGCATAACTAATACGGATTTCGGTCCTGACCGGCCGATCACACGAGGCGAGATCGCCGTGATGGTCGTCAACGCTTTTTCCTCATCTGTAGCGTTCGACGGACAAGCCAAAGCCTTTACGGATGTACCGCAATATTATGCGACATCTGCCATCCAAAAAGCCGGCCAGGCTGGCATCGTGACGGGGATGACCCAGACCGAATTCAAGCCGTTCAACCGTGCCACCCGCGCTCAAGCGGTTGTCATGCTGGAACGCTCCCTGAAGTTGCAGAAGGGGAACTTGCCGCTGGAACAGGATTTGATCGACACTGCTGCCAAGGCAGACAGTGAAGAAATGCAGCTAATGATCGGCAAGAAGTACGCTGAGCTTGAGCGGATTTTTCTTAAATATTACACAGGCTATCAGTTTGCTTACAACATGTCTTCCTTGGCCGAGATCAATCAAATGGCCGCCGCTGGCGTAACGATAGACATTGAAGTCATGAAAGCCCCGACTTATCTGGTGGCCGAGCGTTCCGACCGTCTTGCGGTACTTGATTCGGTATATGGGGAGTTGAAAATGAAAATTTCAAACGGCGCCAATACCTACGAAGACACCATCAAGACGGATGGCCAATACCTGCTAAAGAAAATGGCGGATAATAGCTGGAAAATCTACGCTATACGTACCAACGAATACTAGGAAAAAAACGGAGATTTCATGGGAATCTCCGTTTTGTTAGCCAAAGTATCGATTGATCATTTCGCTAAAATTTGGGCTAACGTCAATAGCCTCCATCTTTCAAAAGTTGGGAGGCTATTTGGCGTTTATTGAGAAGGGATTGCTCATCCTTAGCGTAATTCCCTTCAGCTGCTTTGAGTTGAAAATAAAGAGCTGACGATCAAAGATAACGTTTGCTTGTATACGGCATGGGCCGATTGTACATCTCCCAAGTGTCCACCCATGTAAAGATGAATAACGCCGTGGAGCGAGGCCCAGAATATACGTACAACGGATTCCGTATCATACTGGCCGGAAATCAGTCCTTGCTCTTGCGCATTGCTGATCACGGTCAATAATTGCTGCATGGCTGTTACGGTGCCATGCATACTTTCCTCATCCGGTTTGAAATCTGCGAAGGCTCCTCCGAACATCAGCTTATAATAGCTGGAGTAACGCTGCCCAAATTCCCAAAAGGTTTCGCCAAAATTCAGTAAGTGCTGTGCGGGAACAGCAGCTTTCGGCGTCCCCTCAAATTCGTTAGCTAGAATCTTACAACCTTCTAGATACAACTGCTGAGCCAGGCCCTCTTTATTGACAAACAAGCTATAAATGATTTTTGTCGAGCAATCCATTTTCTGCGATACTTTACGAACCGTAACGGCTTCCGGCCCCTCTTCTTGCAAAAGCGTTGCCGCAGCATCAACAACGAGCTTTCGTAGATTTTCTATATTTTGCAAGCGAGCTTCTTGGTAGGTTTTCAACTTTCGTGTGCTCGCATTGGAGGAGATATCTTGGTCGCTCATTATTATCACCTTCGGTTATCATGTTTTCGTTAGGAAACAGGGTTTCCGACTCTCTTACCAAGAATTTTATATAGTTGTTATGCAGTTGTCAATGTACGTTGGATGTTCGAAGAGAACATATTGACTTTCTAGAAAAGGGGAGTTACAATGAATTCCAACGGAAACACTGTTACCGGATAATGCGATGATTCTTAATTTTCTTGGAAAATTGGGGATTATTTTTAACTTTTCGGCAACAATGTTTCTAAATTAAAACGTAGTATCCGAAAGGAGGATGTGATATGGAAATGAAGGGGAAATGGTCGCTCGTCACGGGAGCTTCTTCCGGTATTGGAGAGCAATTCGCGAGACAACTGGCCAAACAAGGCAGCCATTTGGTGCTCGTGGCCCGATCGGAGAGCAAGCTTGAGGACCTGGCATCAGAGCTTAGGAAGAGGTATGGCATCAAAGCCGAGGTTATCCCTATGGATCTTGCGAAAGAGGGTGCGCCCAGCGAGTTATATCGGCAATGTCGGCTTTTGAAAGTGGATATCGAATTGCTGGTTAACAATGCAGGTTTTGCTACGCATGGTTTGTTTGAACAAGTGTCAGGAGAGCGCCAACATGAAGAAGTGATGCTCAATGTCGCGGCTGTTGTAGATATGACCCACTTGTTCTTGCCGGACATGTTGCGCAAAAGCTCAGGTGCAGTAATCAATGTTGCCTCAACCGCCGGATTTCAACCGCTTCCCTATATGGCTGTGTATGGGGCGACGAAAGCTTTCGTCTTATCGTTTACTCAAGCATTATATTGGGAAAACCGCGACCGCGGCGTCAAATTTTTCGCACTTTGTCCCGGTTCGACGGATACCAGTTTCTTTAATGTCGTAGGAGCAGAAGAAGCCTCCGTCGGAAAGAAAGACACACCGGAAAGAGTTGTAGAGGTTGCGCTTCGCGCGCTGAAGGAAGGGAAACTGTATGTCGTTCCCGGTATGCAGAACTATATGGGGGCGCAGTTAGCGCGATTCATTACACGAAAGCAAGGTCTTCGGCTTGTTGCAGGCATGCTTCGTCCGCGCGAAGGATCCGGCAAATATAAGAATCTTGGTAATCAATCTGATCTTGCAGGGAGGACAAATCAATGAAAGCTATTCAACTGACAAACGGCTTCGGCCTTGAGGAATTGACCTTGACGGAACTCGACATACCAACACCTGGCCCTCAGGAGGTGCTGATCCGCATGAGGGCAGTTTCTCTCAACTACCGGGATTTAGTAATCGTGAATGGATTAATGCCGGTCGACATCAAGTTTCCCTTCATTCCAGTATCAGACGGAGCGGGAGAAATTGTAGCTGTAGGCCCAGGAGTAACAAGATTTCAGGTAGGACAGCGGGTAGCGGGTAATTTGCAGCAACGATTCATTGCCGGCAACCCAAGCGCGGAGGTATTAGGAGAAAGCTTGGCAGGTCCGTTGAACGGAGTGGCAGCCGAGTATGTCGTCCTGCATGAAAATGGAATCGTCCGTATCCCCGACCACCTCACTTGGGAGGAGGCTTCCACATTGCCGATCGCGGCATTAACTGCATGGAGCATGCTGATCGAATACGGCGGTTTGCAAGCGGGTGATACCGTGCTGCTGCAAGGAACAGGAGGTGTTTCCATCTTCGGCCTTCAATTCGCTGTTATGGCCGGAGCAAGAGCCATCATTACATCAAGCAGCAACGCCAAGCTGGAACGGGCAAAGGCTCTCGGCGCATGGCAAACGATCAACTATTCGGAAGTTCCCGATTGGGATAAGGTGGCGTTAGAGCTGACTGACGGCGGCGTCGACCATGTTCTGGATGTTGGAGGAGCGGCAACGATGGTGAAATCCATCAATGCGCTTCGCATTGGAGGGACAGTGAGTATGGTCGGGTTCTTATCGGGATTGACCATTCCGGAATACGATGTCACCGGCATCTTGCAGAAAGCTGCAACAGTTCGCGGCAGTCAAGTCGGCAACCGCGATCACTTTGAAAAGATGAATCGGGCAATTGCCCATCATGGTTTACATCCTGTCATTGACCAAGTATTCCCGCTGAACCGAATTGGAGAAGCATTCGCGCTCTTGGCTGAAGGAAAGCAATATTTCGGTAAAATCGCAGTCCAAATTTAAAATTTTACTTTCTAACATAGGAGGCGCTTTAAATGCCTAATACGACAGATTTCTCTACAAAAGCTCCTCCAGGCGGAAATCATCCGAAACGCTCAACACATAAAAGGATACGCAGAGTAGGATTATCGCTGCTTGCGTTGATCCTTCTTGGAGTAATCGCTTTCTTGCTTGTGCCTTCACCCGTCGAACCGGCAAAATGGATTGCGCCAACGGCCCCGTCTTTTAAGGAAGCGGGTCCGTGGCAAGAGAACAACAAACTCAGCTCGGCACAGCTTGTTACGGATGCCCCTGAATCCCCGGAATTCATTACCTTTGACAAGGAAGGTAATCTATATACAGGAGATTCTGACGGGAAAATTTACAAGGTCCCTTTCGATGCTGAGGGTAATCCGCAAGAGACTCAAGTGTTTGCAGACACCAAAGGAACGCCCAACGGACTTAAATTCGATGACAATGGGAATTTGATTGTTGCTGATATCAAGAGGGGACTGCTATCTGTAAACCCATCTGGAACCATAGAGGTATTGGCCGATCAAGTGGATGGCAAGCCGATCTATTTAACCAATGAGCTTGATATTGCCGAGGATGGTACAATTTATTTTTCCGACACCTCGACCTATGGCCGTGTGATGTTCAAAGAAATGGCCGAGAACAAGCCGCATGGACGTTTGCTGAAGTATGATCCCGTAACCAAGCAGACGACTGTCCTGCTAGAGGGTCTCTATTTTGCAAACGGAGTTGCCCTGTCTAGTGAGGAGGATTTTGTGCTTGTGGCAGAATCGTATCATTATCAGTTGACCAGATACTGGCTGAAGGGTCCAAAGCAGGGGACATCTGAAATTTTTGCGGACAATCTCGCAGGCTTTCCCGACAACATTACGCGCGATGAGCAAGGTCATTTCTGGGTCGGGATCTTCACGACTCGCATTTCTTTTGTAGATCAGATGCATCGCAGCCCGTGGTTGGCCGGTACTATGGCCAAATTGCCGGAGTCACTGCTTAGCGGCGCGAGTGCACCGGTGAAGCATGGGCTTGTTGCGGAGATTAGCCCGCAGGGAGAGCTAATCGAAAGCTGGCAAGATCCGGAAGGCTCGCTGTATGGCGTAACTACAGCTGTAAGCCATAACGGATATCTGTATATAGGAACGGCGCCCGGAGGCAGCAAGGGCGTTCATCGCGTGCCGCTAACAAAATGATTCCCTTCAAGGCAAGCCAAGAGGTTCAAATAAAGCAAGTCCAATGAATGATACCCTGTACCGTGTTCAGATACAAAGAAATCGCCCTTGTTCTTTTAGAGAAGAACAGGGCGATTGGTTTGTTACAGCTATTATTGGACTGTCTTCAACGATTTAACTTCCAATTCAGACAAGCCACTTGCTTTGGAAATAACAGCAATCTCGATTCCTAACGTCAGCAGGTTCTTTGCAATTTCAATGGCTTTCTTGCGTTCTCCTTCGGCAAGCCCTTCAGCTAGTCCTTCAGCTATCCCTTTAGCCATGCCTTCCTTCAGACCTTTCTCCGTAGCCCACTCTATAGCGGAAGCCTCATCATGCAGAAACTTCTGTCGTTCCTCGTATAAGCGGCGAGCTTCACGATCCTGGCTCAGAAATTCCAGTGTATCCATCGCTTTCTTCAATGTCGGTTCATTCATTTTCAGCACCTCCCATTTGGATTTGTCGGCACCCTTCAAGAATAACAGTCAGTTAATCAATCCGCCCTAGTTTCTTTTATGCAGGGACTACTGGGTTAGTGAATTTCAGTATTGGCAATCCAACGTGAAAGCAGCAAAATCTCTATACGAGTAAATGAAAGCTAACAATAAAGAAGTTGAAGAAGGGAGGGTATCGTGGAGCGAGTGTTCCTTTTGGCTACAAAATAGAACGTTTCGTAGTTTCAACAAAAGAGGATGAACTGCTTCAAGTCGTTTTTGACGCTGAAAAAGCAGAAGTTGTCAAGTTAGTATGAAATGGTGGTAGAAGAGGTATATGGTCAATATCGTCTAGTCAAACTGCTGAATGAAAAAGGATTTAAGACGGCGAAAGGCAAACCATGGTCAGCTTCAGCAGCCAATGTTGTGTTGAATAATCCTTGGTGTAAGGATAAATTTAGGTGAACAAAAAGTAGGTCTTCGATATCATTCGAGGACTTTTTTAGACCAAAACTATCCATTTCTAATGATAAAGTAGATCGGGACAGTTTACAACAGACCTTTGCGAAGCGGTTTATGAAGGACTTGGGAAGTCTTAGATAACCTGTGATTTTAGAGCTTAGCGCAAGGAGCGGCCAGATGGACGGGTAACTATGATAACTGGCGTAAAGGTTATACAACATGAATGATCTGATCACGTCTGGGGCCGACAGAAATCGTAGAAATCTGGACACCAACCCTTGATTCCACAAATTCAATGTACTTTTTGGCCGCTTCAGGCAGATCTGCAAATCGTTTGATTTGAGAGATGTCACATTTCCAGCCCGGCAGCTCCTCCAATACCGGCTTTGCCGTATTCAGCTTGCCCGTTACCGGAAACTGATCGGTTATTGTGCCTTTATCCAGCCTGTATCCCACGCATACAGGAATCTCATCCAGATATCCCAGCACATCAAGATTTGTCAGCGCTGCTTCAGTCGCTCCTTGCAACTTACAGCCATAGCGCGTGGCTACAGCATCAAACCACCCCATACGCCGTGGCCGGCCTGTAGTTGCTCCATATTCTCCGGCATCACCGCCGCGACGTCGAAGATCGTCTGCCTCGTCGCCTTGTAATTCGGTTACAAATGGCCCTGCACCGACACAACTGGAGTAAGCCTTGATTACGGCGACAACTTTAGTTATGGCGTACGGAGGAAGTCCGGCGCCGACAGAAGCAAATCCAGCGAGCGTGGAGGATGATGTGGAGAACGGATATATTCCGTGATCGGGGTCGCGAAGGGCTCCGAGCTGTCCTTCAAGCAAAATCTGTTCCCCGTTGGCCCATGCCTTTTGCAGCAGTTCAGTCGTATCACAAACATACGGCGCCAACCACTCCGCCTGCTCCAGCAGTTGTGCCAGCCATTCTTCAGATTGAATGGGCATCCGTCCGTACAGATGCTTTAACAAAATGTTTTTTGTTGTAAGCAGTTGATCGAGCCGCTCCTGAAGTCGGGCTGGATCAAACAGATCGGCAGCCTGAATGCCGAGCTTCATGTATTTATCAGCGTAAAATGGCGCAATACCACGCTTGGTGGAACCAAATCCGCGTGTTCCCAGCCGTTCCTCTTCGAGTTGATCAAACAGTCGGTGTACGGGTAGAAGGATTTGGGCCCGTTCGGATATGAACAGCTTCGGCACCGGGACTCCCCTTTGGGACAGCTCATGCAATTCCCCTCTCAACACTTCTATGTCAAGTGCCGTTCCCGGGCCGATGACGTTTGTAACCGTGGGATAAAAAACGCCCGAAGGCAGCAGATGCAAAGAGAATTTACCATAGTTGTTTATAATCGTATGCCCGGCGTTGCTTCCACCCTGATACCTTACGACAAAAGATGATTTTGCCGCCATCACGTCAATCATTTTCCCCTTGCCTTCATCTCCCCAATTTGCTCCTACGATTGCGGTTACTGTCAAAGGACTCGCCTCCTAAATTGTTTTCATCTGCGTTCCCTATTATAATGCTGGTGGAGACATAAGAATAATTAATAGTTATAATGCCAGATATAATGTGAGGTAATATATATGGAGATTAATTTAGAGTGGTATCGCGTTTTCTACTGGACGGCAAAGACCGGCAGCTTGTCCAAGGCAGCTGAGCGGCTCTATATCACTCAACCGGCTGTAAGCCATACCATCAAGCGACTGGAGGGGAGGTTTGGAGGACAATTATTTTTCCGAACGACAAAAGGAGTTACGCTTACGGCTGAAGGTGAAGTGCTGCTTCGCTATGTGGAACAAGCCTTTAACCTCGTAGAGATTGGCGAGAGGGCCATTGCGGACATGCATAGCTTAAATAGCGGGGAGATCAATATTGGAGCGAGCGACACATTGTGCAAGTATTACCTGCTGCCCTGCCTTGAACATTTTCACGAGCAGTATCCGGGTATCCGCATTCATGTAACGAACCGAACGACTCCGGAGACACTTGCGTTGCTTAAAGAGGGGAAAATCGACTTTGGCATCGTCAATCTTCCAGCCTCGGACAAACAGATTGATTTCCGTAGAAGCATCTCCATTCAAGACTGCCTTGTAGGCGGAAAAGCATTTTTCAAGCTGGCAGAAGGGATGCTGGAGCTTAATGCCATCAACAATTATCCCTTGCTCTTGCTTGAGCCGGGAGGGAGTACCCGAAGCTTCATTGACGAATATACGGCTTCAAATGGCGTCAGAATAGCCCCCGAGTTCGAGCTTGGCAGCATTGATCTTCTTGTGCAGTTCGCAATACGCGGCTTCGGCCTGGCGTTTGTTATTCGCAATTATGTGGCAGACGAGCTTGCTGCCGGCCAGCTTGTTGAAATCCCCCTGAATCCGCCAATCCCAATGCGCCATATAGGAATCGCCTCACTTCGAGGCGTCCCTTTGTCCGCTGCGGCAAGGGCCTTTCTCTCGTTATTGCCCTGAAGTATCTTACCCTGATAATATTTTTTCTCTGGAAACTCTTGAATAAGAACTTATGTTCGGTTATACTAGGAAATGAGGAAAGCCTCGCTGCAATTGGATCATGCGGCGTTCTGCGGCTTCCCGATGATGTCGATAGCGTAGGCCATACGGTATGATCGAATGCTTTTTTAGACATGATGTATTATGGAACCAACAATTTTGAAATAAAGGAGAATGCAAATGGCTGTTGAAGCTTATTTGAATTTTAACGGAAACTGTCGTGAGGCTGTGGAATTTTATGCGCAGGTCTTTGGAACGGAAGAACCCAAGCTGATGACCTTTGGGGAAGCGCCTCCCAACCCGGAATATCCGCTTCCGGAGGAAGCCAAAGATCTGATCATGCATACCCGGCTTATTATTTTTGGAAGCACTGTGATGTTTTCCGATGTCTTTCCCGGTATGCCTTTTGTGGCGGGGAACAACATAAGCCTTGCTATTGTAAGCGATGATATAGACGCCTTGCAATCCGCGTTTGACAAGCTTAAAGAAGGCGGTAAAGTAGGCATGGAGCTTCAGGAAACCTTTTGGAGCAAATGTTACGGAAGTCTGTCGGACAAGTTCGGTGTGGAGTGGCAATTCAACCACGGGACCGGCGAGGGGTAATGGAATAACGAAATCGCCCTTGTTCTTCCAGAGAGGAACAGGGCGATTTATTTAGGAACTATAAGGAGTTTATATTTAAAGAATAATTTCTTTGCTCAATATGCAAGGCTGTCTCCAATCCTAACTGTTCAGCTACGAACTTTATAGGGACCATGGCTCGTCCTCCAGCAATCAGCAGCGGACGGGTCATCAAGACTTCTTGGCCATTCACCCTTGCGACTTTATTTCCTGCGGACAATTCAATTCTCTGCTGTTCAGTAGTGAAGACAGCCGTTTTAGCTGCGGCATCCCAGGCAATGGCCGCTCTCAGCGATGATGCGGTCTCGGAGGCTGGAAGGAACAGCTCGCCATCTCCTTGAATTAGCCGCTTGCTAAAGGGGTAATCGCGCGAATTGATCTTGACCTTGTAGGCATATACATTCCCTTGCTTGTCCATGAGCGCAGACGTTGTTTGCGATACCAGTTCATGGTTGAACAGTTCGACATTATCTTCGGTCACCCGGTATTTTGCGTCATTTTTGCCGATGCTCCGGACGATCCGGCTATTCACCGCTCCGCTGTGATGGCTGATATCCTTATATAAATCCAGGTTAAAGGTCCAGTCCGCCTCCGACTGGAAGTCATACAGCATCGCATTGGGGTGCTTGTTAATCTGCTGAAACATCCATTTGCGCATTTCCAGCTGATTATTGAAGCGTTTCGGATTGGTATTGTACCAGGCTGCCTGTCTCATAACACTGTAGGGCGGATAATAAAAGTAAAACTGAACATCGGGATAATCGGCAAGCAGCTGGCCGACGTAAGTGTTGAAGCGCTGCTGAAGCACCGGTATATCTTCCTCATTCATGCCGAAATACACTTCGCTGGCGCTGTGATCGTAGTAAGATTTAGCCGTACGCTCTTTGGAAAAGGTGGATTCATCATTCCAGTTATTCAGGTGCTCCAGATCATTGGTCTTGCCCTGGAGCATATCTTTGATGCTTATAGCGAACTGGGCATAGACGGATGAATTAAAGATATATTTATAATCATTCCACAGTTTATCGTCATACAAATAATGGGGAAAGGTCTGCTGCTCCTCCTCCGTATTATTTTTCAGGGAGAAGTAATCCAGTCCCCAAAGCACTTTCTTAACTTTACCGGTCTTCAAGGCCAGCTTGGCAATTTTGTAATGCTCCTCGGCCGTCGACCCTTCAATGGACAGCTTCATCGCCTTTCCGCCCAGACTTTGGCTCACTTCAGAAGGCAGGAAGTTCTCGGTCATGGACGTTCCGATAATAATGGTGTCGTAGTCGAAGTTTTTGGCCAGCCCCGGATTCTGGTAGCGTTCCTGCTTGGAAAATACCGGTGAATACCAGGTTGCGCGATGATAAAATTGCAGAGGGTCCACAATTATAATGAATAAGGCCATAAGAACTGCAAGAATCAAGGTGAATAGAACGAAATAACCCATAGCTTGTCTGGATTGGGAATGAAATCCCCGAGATGGGGCAGCGTTTAATACAATATCGGTATCGGTCTTTTGCCGCGGCAGCAATCTATATTCCCCCTAAAATAGTAGATTAAGCTCACACTAAAAATTAAAGTATAGAAATTCCGTAATCCGGTTGAAGAAGAGAAGAGAAATCATAAACATCAATGCCATCAGGAGGGCTGTCTTCCAATTGGGGCGCAGCTTGCTTAGCGTCCAGGTTAAATTGGGGGATACCCGCATGACCAGCAGAAGGACGGCAAGGATGGGAATTACCGGCGCCAATCCTGTAAGCCTTGAAAGCCCCAGTCCGTTCATGCCGGCCATCCCGCGCAGCAGCCTTGTGGCCTGCGAAATATTGTCAGCCCGGAAGAACACCCACGTCATATTAATAAACAGGAACGTAATCAGCCAGCATAACTGGGCAGGAAGGGGCTTGCCCCAGCGTTTCCAAATGCGCTCCACAGCCTGTCCTCCGCCATGAAGCAGCCCCCATATAATGAACATCCAGCTTGCCCCGTGCCAAATTCCGCCGATGATGAACGTAATAAGGACATTTCGAATGGCAGTCCAGAAGCCTCTTCTGCCCCCGCCCAGAGGAATATAAATATAGTCCCGGAGAAACTGACTTAGCGTAATATGCCAGCGCCGCCAGAAGTCCTGGATGCTTGTTGCCCTGTAAGGCGAGTTGAAATTTTGCGGCAGTCTGATGTTAAACAGCAGGGCAATGCCTATCGCCATATCCGTATAGCCGCTGAAATCATAATAGATTTGGAAGGTGTAGCTTAAGGCTGCGATCCAGGAATCCATAAATTGGGCGGCATTCGCAAAACCGCTGCCAGCATAACCGGCAAGCGTATCGGCGATCAGCATTTTTTTGGACAGGCCGATGCAGAACAGCAAAGAACCCGACATGACGTTATTCCAGTTCCAGACCTTATTGCGGAGCCTCTCGAACTGTGGCATCATGTCCTTGTGATGAAGGATCGGACCCGCGATAAGATGCGGAAAAAAAGTCACAAACAGCACATAGTTAATCATGCTGTATTCCTGGACTTGTCTCCGGTAAGCATCGACGAGATAGGCGATCTGGGTAAAGGTGAAGAAGCTGATGCCCAGCGGCAGAAGCAGGTGAAGCGCCGGCAGGTTGCTTCCTGTCAGCCCGTTCCAGTTGTCTATTAAGAAACCGGCATATTTATAGTACCCCAGCAGAAGGACATTGGCCGATATCCCGAAGAAGAGCAGAAGCTTCCTGAAGGATATAGCAGATAACAGCCTGCGGCCTACGATGTAATTAAACAGGATGGATAGCAGGATGAGCGGTATGTATTTTAAATTCCACCAGCCATAAAAAAACAGGGAAGACAACGCCAGCCAAAGCTTGGCCGTGAAGAAGCAGCGATATTTTACGAAGATAAAATAGATCAGTAAAACAGCAGGAAGAAAGGCAAAAATAAAAGGATAAGAATTAAATAACATACCCGCCCTCACTTTCGAAAAATAGGAAAAATCATGAAAGAACGCCGAACTCACTTATGATATGTTTTATCGTCATATAAATCAATATCAAAAAGCATTTAAAGGAAAGGGGCATTGCACATGGTTGATTTTGAATGGTACAGAAGCTTCTGCACGATCTACAAGCATAACTCTGTGTCCGAGGCGGCCAAAGTGCGCATAATGACGCAACCCGCCATGAGCCAGCATTTGGCTTCTCTGGAGGCCGAGGTTGGTGAACAGCTATTCATTCGAACCTCAAGAAAGCTGTTTCCGACGGAACGGGGGAAGGAGCTGTATTCAGAGGTGGCTCCGCTGATCGAGTCTTTGGAGGAGACCACGATGAATTTCAAGGCGGCTTCCTTACCTGCGCTTACAGTTATAAAGTTGGGAGCCGCACATGAATTTTACACGGAAAAAATACTCCCCCGGCTGCATACCTATAACATCCGTACCATTTCCAGCTTTGGAACCGCCGATCAGTTGCTGGAGCTGCTGAAGGAAGATAAGCTCGATCTTGTCATTACATCGAAAAAGTATCAAATTCCAGGCATTGAGTATGTGAAATTGATGGACGAACAATTTGTGATGGTTGCCCCCGGCGATTGTGAAATACGCGATACAGACGACCTTGAATTAAAAGAGCAATGGCTATCCATGCAGCATTGGATAAGCTATGGGGCGGATTTGCCGATCATCCGAAGAATTTGGAGAGAGCATTTTACAAAGCGGCCGCAAATCAGACCCGCCCATATCATTCCTGATCTGCGGCTCATCTTGACGGCTGTCGGGAATGGCGCCGGCTTAAGCGTTATCCCTACATATATACTGGAAAATTCAGTTGATGGAAAAGCAAAGGTGATCTATGAGGATTTGAAAGTGAAGAATGAGCTGTTTTTCGCCTATAAGCTGAAGCATAAGCAATTACCGCAAATTCATGAAATGATGATCCGAATTCGCGAAGATGTATAAATATATTTATGGATAGATCATTATTTCATAATTTGTTTTATAGAAGGGCTGGAACTAATATAAAGAAAGCAACAAAATATTCGTAATGGAGGCAAAACAAATGGCTAAAAAAGTGTTAATCGTTGTAACTAATCATACGAAAGTTCATGAAGGCAAATCGACCGGGATTTGGCTGTCCGAATTTGCCGAAGCCTATATTGAATTTACAAAACAGGGGTATGAGCTTGTGATCGCAAGCCCGCTTGGAGGGCAGGCTCCTGTTGATCCCGGCAGTGTCGATGCCAATACACCGCAAGAAATTTTGGATACGGAGAAATATCTGGAAAACACGGTCAAGCTGGACGAAGTATCCGCTGAGGGCTTCGATGCGATTTTCCTGCCGGGCGGTCATGGAACGATGTATGATCTCCCCGATAATAAGGTCCTTCAGAAGCTGCTGCGCGATTTTTATGAGGGAGACAAGATTGTCGCTGCCGTGTGCCACGGTCCGGCCGGGCTTGTCGGCGCTACGCTGTCGAACGGTCAACCGCTTGTGGCGGGCAAACGGGTAAGTGCCTTTACCGATCGGGAGGAGGCGCAAACGACGCTGGATCAACATCTTCCTTTCTTGCTCGAAAGCAAGCTTCGCGATCTGGGTTCGATCTATGTCGCGGCCCCGAACTGGACGTCCCATTACGAGGTGGACGGCAACCTGATTACAGGGCAGAACCCGCAGTCAACGCTGGCCGTCACAAAAGCGGTTATTGAACAGCTGGGCTGATCCCCGGCAGGCTTAATTGATACCGTCGAAAATCCGCTCCTTCCGGGATAGTTGTCCCGTGGGAGCGGATTTTTTAGTCCACAGGCAGCGACAGTTCATCCAGACCTCATGTATGAGCAGACTCATAGACTTCTCTTTAAAGCTCAAGTTATAATGAACCTTATTGTCAGCATATCTTGTCTACAACTGCATATGGATGAAAAAGGTGAAACGCCAAGGCGTTTATTAAAAGGGAAGAACGGTGAAAGTCCGTCGCGGTCCCGCCACTGTAAATGGAGAGCAAGCTTAAGCCACTGTGTCAAATGGGAAGGCTTAAGCACCCGGATCAGTATGATTCCGGTTATTGCGTCTGATCCACAAGTCAGGAGACCTGCCTTTTTCAACAGCACGACTGACCTACGAGGATAGGAAGGGGGAGAACGCTTGTATTGCGGCGATTAACGGCACTTCTACGCTCTTTTGTGTGTGGGGAGTGCTTTTTTGTTTGTTAGATGATCATTGCATGCGTCTCTAAGATTGTAGAGGGGATTGTGATTGTGTTGGAAAAATTATTTCAGGTCATCAACCGGATTGAACGGCTGAATATGGTGTCGATGCATCAAATGAGAAGAAGCGTCAACAACCTGACCAAGCCCTTGGGAAGTCTCGGGCGTCTGGAGGAAATTGCTGTAAGGCTCGCCGGGATAACAGGCAGCGTTCAGCCGAGTGTGGACAAAAAAGCGATTGTCGTGATGTGCGGCGATCATGGCGTCGTGCAGGAGGGCGTCAGCGCCTACCCGCAAGAAGTGACCGGGCTGATGATGGCGAATTTCATTCGGCGCAGCGCCGCTGTCAATGTGCTCGCGCAGCAAGCGGGAGCGGAGGTTCAAGTGATTGATGTCGGGACGCTGCTGACGGATCTGCCGGAAGGCGTGGTTCGGCGGAAAGTCCGCCCGGGAACGGCTAATATGGCCCAAGGGCCGGCGATGACCAAGCAAGAAGCGGTTGCCGCCATTCATGTCGGGATGGACACGGCTTACGAGCTTGCCGATAAAGGGATCGAAGTGATCGGTCTAGGAGAAATGGGAATCGGCAACACGACTCCCAGCAGCGCCATGACGGCGGTGTTCACGAATCATCCGGTGGAACAAATCACCGGGAGGGGAACCGGTATCGACGATGAAGCGTTGGCCGCCAAAACGAAGGTGATCGAACGGGCGATCGAGGTCAACCAGCCTGATCCGGGCGATGCTGTCGACGTGCTCGCCAAAGTGGGGGGACTCGAAATCGCCGGGCTTGCCGGTGTGATAATGGGAGCGGCGGCCCGCAGGGTTCCGGTAGTCATCGACGGGGTGATTACAGGCGCCGCGGCGCTCGCCGCCTGCCGGATAGAGCCTCGCTGCCGGGATTATCTATTCGCTTCCCATCTGTCCGTTGAGCCGGCGCACCGTATCGTGCTGGATGAGCTTGGGCTGAAGCCTCTCTTGCATCTGGACATGCGTCTTGGAGAAGGGACGGGAGCCGCGCTGGCGCTGCCTGTCATCGAATCGGCTGTACAGCTCGTTTCAAGGATGGCCACATTTGAAGATCTCGGCATCCCGAGTCCGGCCCCCGAAGAAGATGAATTCAGCCTTGCGGTTGATGGTTTGAAATAGAGGAGGCTGCACGTTGGAACAGAAGAGAGGCAAACTGCTTGTAATCGGGCTTGGCCCGGGGGCTGCCGAACAGATTACGGAACGCGCCCGCCGGGCTATTGGAGAAAGCGAAGTTATTATCGGCTACAACACCTATGTCGATTTGATCCGCAATCTTCTGACCACTCAGGAGATCGTAGGAAGCGGTATGACGGAGGAAGTAAGCCGGGCTCAGGAAGCGGTACGGCAGGCGTATCTGGGAAGGACCGTTGCGGTAATTTCCAGCGGTGACGCCGGTGTATACGGCATGGCCGGGCTGATCTATGAGGTGCTGATGGAAAAGAGCTGGAATCCGCTGGAGGGAGTACAGGTCGAAGTCATTCCCGGAATATCCTCGATCAACTCCTGCGCCGCGCTGCTTGGGGCGCCTATTATGCATGATGCCTGCACGATCAGCCTGAGCGATCATTTGACCCCCTGGGATACCATCGCCAAGCGGGTGGAGGCTGCGGCCTCAGCGGATTTTGTGATTGCTCTGTATAATCCGAAAAGCGGTAGGCGTACCCGGCAGATTGCCGAGGCTCAGCGGATCTTGCTCAGACACCGTTCCGCAGACACGCCGGTGGGCCTGGTGACGAGCGCTTACCGGGACCGTCAGCGGGTCGTGCTTGCCACCTTGGCGGACATGCTGGAGCACGAGATCGGGATGCTCACCACGGCTATTGTCGGCAACTCCTCGACGGTGGTGTATAACGGCTTGATGATTACGCCGAGGGGCTACCAGCGCAAATATGCGCTGGACTCGGATGAGCAGACACTAAAGCCCGGCGAGCGTCTTAAAGCGGAGGCGGAGCCTTGGTCTCTGGGCGCGAAGGAATAAATAATCGGCCTGACAAGGAGGAAGAAGATGGACGCGATATTGCTGGTGGGGCACGGAAGCCGGGACCCCGAGGGGAACGAGGAACTGCTGGAGTTCGCCGAGATGGTGCGCCGGGAAGCGCCCCGGTATAAGATAGAGACTTGCTTTTTGGAGTTTGAGCAGCCGGATATTGCGCGGGGAATTGCGAGCTGCGTCGAACAGGGAGCTGCGCGGGTGGTCATTATTCCAGTCATGCTGTTTGCGGCGGGCCATGCCAAGGTTCATATCCCGTTTGAGATGGATAGAGCCAAAGAGCGTTATCCCGGCGTGGAATTTGCCTACGGGCGTCCGATTGGCGTTCACCGGAAGGTGATGGATATCCTGACATCCCGTGTAGCGTTAGCCGGGTTTAAGACGGGCAGCCCGGAGCTGCCCATAGCACAAAGCTTTCGCGAGCCGGAAACGGCCGTTCTCTTGATAGGCAGGGGGAGCAGCGACGGCGATGCCAACGGCGATTTTTTCAAGATGACCCGCCTTCTGTGGGAGCAGCTTCCGGTCAAATGGGTGGAGAACTGCTTTATCGGCGTTACGGAGCCTACCTTTGAGGATGGCCTGGAAAGAGTGCTGCGGCTTGGAGCGAAAAAGATTTTCGTGCTTCCCTATTTCCTGTTTACAGGAATCCTGATCAAGCGCATTGAGGACATGACAGCGAAATTTGCCGCGCTGCACCCGGATATTTCCGTTGAGCTTGCTGGGTACTTCGGGTTTCATCCGAAGCTGGTTGAAGCGCTGCTTGATCGGGTGGCCGAAGCGGTGGAGGGACAGGCCGTGATGAATTGCAGTCTGTGTCAGCATCGGCTCGCGGCCGGTCACGATCATCACCATCATCATGACCACGGGCACGACGATCATCACCACAATCATCATGATCACGATCATCACGATCACGATCATGAGCATGAGCATCACCACAACCACGATCATCACCTGCATAATCACACATAGAAGCAGCCAGGGCAGCCCCCAGGGAGGAAGCGGTATGATTTTTGCTCTTTGCGGAACCGGCGATGCGAGGGAGCTTGCGGTCCGGATACAACAGAGCGGATTTGAATTGTTGACATCGGTGGTTACCGATAACGCGGCGAACAGCCTTAGAGAAGCCAATTTGTCCGTCCGTATTGGACGTTTGGGCAAGGATGGGCTTGTGACGCTGATCCGTAGGGAAGAGGTCAGGGCGATTGTGGACGCGAGCCATCCGTTTGCCGAAGAAGCGCACAGGAATGCGATGGCGGCGGCGGAAGAAGCCGGGATTCCCTATATCCGGTTTGAGCGGGCGTCGCTTGATTACGGCGATGATCCAAGGCTTACGGTGGTGTCCTCCTATGAAGAGGCGGCGGCGGAATCCAAGAAATGCAAAGGCTCCGTTATGCTGACCACCGGCTGCAAGACTCTGCATATTTTCGCCGGACATCTGCTGGGCGACCCGGAGATCCGCCTGGTCGTTCGCACGCTGCCCCGGCGCGATAACATGGAGAGATGTGAAGAACTGGGCGTTGAACAGAAAAATATCATTGCCTTGCAGGGGCCATTTTCCCGGGAACTGAATGAAGCTCTGTACCGGCAGTACGGCACTACAGTGATGGTCACGAAGGAGAGCGGCAAGCCCGGAGCCGTAGACGAGAAGATTGCAGCCGCGCTGGAGCTGGGAATCCGGGTCATATTGATCTCCCGGCCCGACATTGATTTTGGCGCTGTGTTTACGGATTTTCAGGATGTTATTGAGCAGTTGAACAAAGTTGCCCGCTAATTGAACATAGGGGAGAAGGTTATGGATTTCAAGACGGAATTTAAGCCGCTGACGGTACAGCCCCGGGAGATTGAGAGCACAAGCTTCGAGATCATTACCGAGGAACTGGGGGAGCATCCCTTTACACCGGAGCAATACCCGGTCGTCCAGCGAATTATCCATGCCACGGCGGACTTCGAGCTTGGCCGGAGTATGGTGTTTCACCCGGGAGCGGTTGAAGCGGGAATAGCAGCCATTCGTAACGGAAACAAGATTGTGGCCGATGTCCGGATGGTTCAGGCCGGGATCAGCAAGCCGCGTATCGAACAGTTCGGCGGAAGCGTCCATGTCTACATCTCCGACCCGGACGTAACGGAGGAAGCGAAGCGGCTCAACACAACCCGTGCGATCCTCGCCATGCGCAAGGCGGCGCGCGAGGCGGTGGACGGAATTTACGTCATCGGCAACGCGCCTACCGCCCTGCTTGAATTAATCCGCATGGTTAAGGAAGGGGAAGCGCGCCCGGGCCTGATTATCGGGCTGCCGGTGGGCTTTGTGTCCGCTGCGGAATCGAAGGACGAGCTTCGCAAGCTCGATATTCCGTTCATTGCCAACATTGGACGCAAGGGCGGCAGTACGGTTGCGGCGGCGGCGGTCAACGCGCTTGCCATTATGGCGGAGAAGAAGGCGTAGGCCAGGGAAGGGATCACATGAGCGATTTGGCGGGAGCAAAGAACAAGCCCAAAGAGATGCGGCACGGATTGACGACAGGCGCTTGCGCGGCAGCGGCGGCGAAAGCAGCGGTTCTGATGCTGGTCACCCGTACCCGGGTTGCCGAATCGACCATCTGGCTTCCGGCCGGATGGTTCCAAACGTTCACCATAGTAGAAAGCGAACTTATCTCCGGCGCGGCGCGGTGCGCCACGATGAAGGACGCGGGCGATGATCCGGACGCTACGCACCTGGCGAGAATTGTCGCTGTGGCGAAATGGACGGACGGAAGCGGCATCGAACTTGACGGCGGCGACGGGGTAGGGCGTGTTACGAAGCCGGGGCTGCCGGTTCCGATAGGCCAGGCGGCGATTAATCCGGTGCCCCGCCGGATGATCCGCAAGGAAGTGCAGGAAGTCCTGAAGGATTATGGCATGAACCGCGGCGTGAAAGTGGTGATTTCCGTGCCGGGCGGAGAAGAAATCGCGAGGAAGACGTTAAACGGGCGGCTGGGTATCGTTGGAGGGATTTCCATTTTGGGTACGAGGGGGACGGTCGTTCCTTTCTCGACCTCCGCGTATAAGGCGAGCATAATTCAGGCCCTTCGGGTGGCCGCTGCCTCCGGCAGCGCGCATGTTGTTCTGACGACAGGGGCCGGCAGCGAGAAATATGCGATGGAGATGAATCCGGACCTCAGCGAAGAGTCGTTTATCCTGATGGGTGATTTTGCCGGGTTCTCGTTGCTGCACGCCAAGCGCCTCGGGATAAGCACAATCAGCCTTGTCGGCATGATCGGCAAATTCTCGAAGCTGGCCCAGGGCGAGATGATGGTTCATTCCGGCGGCTCATCCGTCGATTTCGGGTTTCTGGCGAGGGTTGCCAGCGAGGCGGGGGCTTCATCACAGCTCCAGAACGAGATTCGGGGATGCAACACGGCGGCACAGGCCGCCGACCTGATGATTGAAGCGGGACTGCGCAGTTTTTTCGATCGCTTATGCCAGTATGCCTGCCGCTGCTGTCTAGAGCATATCGGGGGCGGCGTGACGGTTGAAGTAGCGCTGCTGACCAGGAAAGGCGAGCTTTTGGGAAGGGAGGTTCGGCGTGGATAGGCGTATCAAGATTATCGGTATTGGAGACGAAGGTCCTGCCGGGTTGTCCACGGCTGCTCTGAAGCGGATTGAACGGGCGGATATTCTCGCAGGCGGCGACCGGCATCTCTCCCTGTTCCCCGGGCACCGGGGAGAAGCGATCAGGCTCAAGGGAGGGCTGGGAAGCATTGCCGGGCAGTTGGACGCTCTGCGGGCGGACAAGGATATTGTGGTGCTGGCCTCCGGAGATCCGTTGTTTTACGGCATCGCTGGTTTCATGGTGAAGAAGCTGGGGCCGGATGCGGTGGAAGTCCATCCTCATGTCAGCTCCGTGCAGCTGGCCTTTGCGAGAATGGGCGAAAGCTGGCAGGATGCCGTGCTGGAGAGCATCCATGGGCGAGCGCTGAAGGGGCTGGCGCAGAAGGTCAGCGGCCGGGAGAAGATCGCCCTACTGACGGATCACGTTAACACCCCGTCCGCCATTGCCCATTATCTGATCGATTTCGGGATCACGGAATATGACGCTTTTGTTGCGGAGAATCTGGGCGGCGAGCATGAAAGATGCCGCTTTCGGACTCTGGAGGAGATGTCCCGGTCGGAATGTTCACCCCTGAATATCGTCATCCTGCGCCGAAAGCCAGGATTTACATCGCCGCAATTCGGATTTGGCATAGAGGATGAGGAATTCTGTCAGCGCAAGCCGGAAAAGGGACTGATTACGAAAAAGGAAGTCCGCATACTGAGCCTGTCCGAGCTTGCGCTCAGGAAAGACAGCGTCGTCTGGGACATTGGAGCCGGGTGCGGATCGGTCGCTGTGGAATGTACGTTGTCAGCGCCCTGCGGGCAGGTGTTTGCCATTGAGAAGAACGCCGGAGATATAGAGAATATTGAGCGGAACCGAAAGAAATTCCGCGCCGATTTCACGGTGATCCATGATAAAGCCCCGCATGGCCTTGAGCCGCTTCCCGACCCGGATGCGGTGTTCATTGGCGGCAGCGGAGGAGAGCTGCGGGAGCTGATCCGGATCTGCTGCGCCCGGCTGAAAGCGGGAGGGCGCATCGTCGTGAACGCGGCTACGATCGAGACATTGTCCGAATGCAGGCAGGCGCTCACTGAGCACGGCTTCGATTCCCGGATTACGCTGGTGCAGATTTCGCGCAGCAAACCGATTCTGGATATGACCCGCTTCGAGGGACTCAATCCCATTTATGTAATTACCGGCTTCGCGAAGCACGGAAAGTGAAAGAGAGGGAACCGAGCAAGCATGACAACCACAGCAGCAACAACAGGAACTTTATACGGGATCGGCGTAGGTCCCGGCGACCCGGAGCTGATCACGGTCAAGGCGCTCCGCTTGATGCAGGAATGTCCGGTCATTGCCTATCCCAAGAAACGGATGGGAGGCAAATCCTATGCTCTGGAAATTGTAGAATTGCATATAGATACGGCGGGGAAGGACATGCTGGGGCTTGTATTTCCCATGACCAAGGATCAGGACACGCTGGACAGGGAGTGGAGCCGGACGGTTTCCCTGTGCTGGGAGCATCTGAAGGAAGGGAGCGATATCGCTTTTGTAACGGAGGGCGATCCCAATCTGTACAGCACCTTTATTCATATGGCCCGCTATATGCGGGAGCTTCATCCGGAGGTCCCTGTTCTGTCCGTTCCGGGCATCTCCTCTGTTCTGGGGGCTGCCGCCCGTCTCGGAATCCCCCTGGCAGACGGTGACGAGCAGGTGGCGATTATTCCGGCGAGGAATGACCGCCAGGCGATGAGGAAGGCGATTGAAGACCATGATGCGGTTGTGTTCATCAAGGTGGCGAAGGTGCTGGATTTGATTATCGATCTGCTGGAGGAGATGGAGCTTGCGGACAAAGCGTCGGTTGTCATGAAAGTGACCTCCCCGGGCGAGCTGATCTGGCGAAATGTACGGGAATTAAAGGGCAGGGAGCTTGAATATTTGACATTAATGGCGGTGAAAAAATAGTGGAACTGAAGCCAAGGGTGTATATGGTCGGCGCCGGTCCGGGCGATCCGGATCTCATTACGGTGAAAGGGCAGAACATCCTGATGAACGCCGATCTGGTCCTGTATGCCGATTCGCTGGTGAGCGAACAGTTAATCTCCCGCGCCGGAAGTCATGCCCGGGTGCTCCCAAGCTCCGGGATGGATCTGGAGCAGATGGTCGAGGTGATGGCCGAGGCCGTCCTCGCCGGAAACAGCGTGGCCCGGGTGCATACGGGCGACCCGGCAGTGTACGGCGCGATCCTGGAGCAAATGGTGCTGCTGAAGCAGCGCGGCATCCCTTACGAGATCGTGCCGGGCGTCAGCTCCGTCTTTGCCGCCGCCGCCGTGCTGGGCGCGGAATTGACGGTGCCGGATTTGACGCAGACGGTCATCCTGACCCGGGCCGAGGGACGGACGCCCGTGCCGGAACGGGAGAAGCTTCGCGCCCTGGCCTCCCATCACTGCACGGTCGCCCTGTTCCTCAGCGCCGCGCTCGCGGAGCAGGTTGTGAAGGAGTTCACGGAGGCGGGCTGGTCGAAGGACACGCCGGTCGCCGTCGTTCAGCGGGCCACCTGGCCGGATCAGACCATCGTGCGCACGACGCTCGGGCGGCTGGACCGCGATTTGCGGCAGGCCGGCATCCGCATGCACGCCATGATTCTGGCGGGTTGGGCGCTTGACCCCGGGCTGGTCGACCGGGATGAACACCGCTCCCGGCTGTATGACAAGTCGTTTACCCACGGCTGCCGGACAGGACTTGCTGCGGATGACTAATCCTTATGCCGCCGTCGCGATTACGAAGCATGGGGTGGATAAGGCGAGAGCGCTGGCCGAGCGGCTCCCTGGAATCGACCTTTATTATTTGAGCAAATGGGCCCGGGGAGATGAGGCCCAGCTTGGGTACAGGCTGTTCGAGGGGCCTGTGAAGCCGGTCCTCCAGGACCTATTCAAAGCCTACAAAGGGCTGATGATCTTCATTTCGCTCGGGGCGGTGGTCCGCATGCTCGCTCCAGTGCTGGAGGACAAGACCAAGGACCCGGCGGTCATCGTTATTGACGAATGCGGGCGGCATGCAATCAGCGTGCTCTCGGGCCATCTGGGCGGCGCAAATGAATTGACGCTGGCGGCGGCAAAGGCCATCGGCGCCAAGCCCATCATTACAACCGCGTCCGATGTGCAGGAGACGATTCCGGCGGATCTCTTCGGCCGTGAATTCGGCTGGGAAATCGAAGGCTACGGCAAGATGGTATCGGTCAGCGCCTCGCTGGTCAATGAGGAACGGATAGCGATTGTGCAGGAAGCGGGCGAGACGCGGTGGTGGACCTATGACAAGCCGCTCCCGGCGCATATTGCTGTCTATAGTCACGCACAAGAAGCGATGCAAGCGGAGTTTGACGCGGCGCTGGTGATTACGGACCGACTGCTGGAAGCGGACGAGGAAGCTGCGCTGCTTGAGAACGGGGTGCTGTACCGGCCGAAGACGCTTGTCCTTGGCATCGGCTGCAACCGGGGAACGTCGGCGGAGGAGATTGAGCGCATGATCACCAGCACATTGTCCGAGCTGCGGCTGTCTGTCAAAAGTGTGCGGAATGCCGCCACCATCCTGTTGAAAAAGGATGAAGAGGGACTTCTCGACGTATGCCGGAAGCATAAGTGGAAGCTTGAATTCTACACGCCGGATGAACTGAATCAGATTCCTCTCAAAAATCCGTCCGCAGCGGTGTATAAATATACGGGCGCATACGGAGTAAGCGAGCCTGCGGCGCTTCGTTCATCCGGAGCGGCGGAATGGCTGCTGGAGAAAAGGAAGAGCGGCAACGTCACCCTGTCCATCGCGCGCGTCCCATTAGCTTCAGGAGGGGCGGCGGGATCATGAGCGAACACAGAAACCGGATCGTTATTGCGGGAACGGGCAGCGGCGCCGGTAAAACGACGGTTACGATCGGGCTGATGGCGGCCCTGAAGCGCCGGGGGCTTCAGGTACAGGGCTTCAAGTGCGGCCCGGATTATATTGATCCAACCTATCATACCGCTGTAACGGGCAGGCCCTCCCGCAACCTGGACACCTGGATGCTGTCTCGGGATACGATGCGCGAAATTTTTCTCCGGGCGTCGGGTGGAGCGGATCTGTCCGTCATTGAGGGGGTCATGGGACTGTACGACGGGAAGGACCCGCTGTCCAATACCGGTTCCACGGCGGAAATTTCAGTCTTGCTGGAAAGTCCGGTCATTCTGGTTGTGAATGCGCAGAGCATGGCCCGAAGCGCGGCTGCTGTTGTGCTGGGCTACCAGAAGCTGGATGAGAGCACCCGCATTGCCGGGGTGATCGTCAAC
>NZ_ASSC01000446.1 GCF_000520735.1 Paenibacillus forsythiae T98 | reverse complement strand
CCAGCAGCGACAACCGGCTTGACCGCTCCTTCTCCCGTTTGGCCGCCGTGGTCAGCAGCCCCGTCCGGAAGCCGGGACGCAGGCTGTCTGCATAGCGGCTTACCGCTTCCCGGATATCAGCAGGCATCAGGTTAACATTGCCGAGCAGAGCGTCCAGGCTGGCCCGAAGCTGCTGCCGTGCGCGTTCCGGCAGCGTCCTTAGCTCCTTTTCCTCCACTTCCATAGCAGCCAGCTCACGCTCCAGGTTCTCAGGGTCCTCGCCGGACAGCTCTGCCATCAGCGCTTCCTTCTCCTCCCGCTGTCCCTCACGGAACGAGGACAAATAAGCCTCGGCTGTATGCAGGACCGAACGGGACAGACTGTATTCCAGAAGCTCCTCCCGCCGTTCCAGCAATGCGGCAATCAGCCGGGGAAGCTGATCCCACCGGCTGAGCGGATGTCCCTTCTGCTTCAGCGAAGTAAACAGCAGACCTGAATGCTTGACGCCCCAATTAGAGAAAGCGCTTTCTATTTGAGTTCGATAATCATCGATGGGTATCTCCCGTTCCCGGTGCTTATCAATCTGATTGATAAGCAGATACAGCGGCTTGCCCCAATCGCTCAAATTTTTGGCGAACGCGAGATTATTCTCGGACTGCACATGATTGTAATCCATAATGTAAAATACGATATCCGCCAGATGCAGCGCCGAACGGGTTGCCCTCTGATGTCCTTCCTCCGTGGAATCTACCCCCGGCGTATCCATGAACACGCCATGAGGTCCCAGAAGCGGCACATCCTCCCATACCTCGATTGCGGCATAATCTCCTCCAAGGCGGCAATATTCCCGAAGCCGCTCCGCAGGCGCTTCCGCCCGCTCTTCCTGACCGGTTCCATCCTTCTCTCCATAGACCAGCGTTCGCGGGCATCCGCAGCGAATCGAGACAACGTTTGCGCTCGTAGGCATCGGTCCCGAGGGAAGAAGCTCTTTGCCGCACAGCGCATTGATCATGCTTGATTTTCCTGCCGAAAAATGACCGCAAAAGGCGAAGACCAGCTCCCCCCGCCGCTCTTTTTCCAGCAAATCCGCGAAAATACGACCGGTGTCCACGTCTCCATGCTGTTCCATCCATTCGGAGAGCTGTGCCAGATTCCATTGCTCCGCCCTCTTGACATCGCTTGGTATTCTCTCCCGCTTCGCAACCATATCTTATCCACCTCTGCCGCCGAGTTATAGTTATCCGTCAGGCCAGCCGGTATCCGGTAAGCATCTTTACAAGAATAGAATAATTCCATTTTATCACCGGATCGGCACAAATCAAATATGCAAATTGTATAAAAAATGGGCCGCCGGGCACAAAAATCTCATCCCCGGCGGTCCGTTTGACATATCGCGCATTGTCTTAGCTTAAAGCAACAATGATTGCCCCGGCTGCAATCAGCCCAATCCCGATGCCGTTCATCACATTGATCCTTTCTCCCAGAAACAGGACAGCGAGCAGAGCGGCCAGAACCACGCTGAGCTTGTCAATGGGAGCCACCTTGCTGACCGGACCATATTTTAGCGCCAGAAAATAGAACAGCCAGGACAACGCTCCAGCCGCTCCGCTCAAAATAATGAATGAGAACGTTCTCCGGTGCGAAACAATGGAAGGGATCAGGTTCAATTTGCCCTGTACCGCGATGACGGCGAACAAGAAGACCGCCATGACAACGGCCCGGATCGCAGTAGCCGTATTGGCGTCCACCGTCTTCAGGCCGATCTTTCCGAAGATAGCTACAAGCGACGCGCTCAGCGCGGACAGCAATGCAAATACAAACCATAAATAACTCAGAATCGCTTTCTTCCTTTCTCAAAACGCTGAAATCACTTAATAAGAATAATAATCATTATCAATCTAACGGAATATGATTTATCCCATAGGCTATGGGCCGGTAATCTTGCAATAAGGCTCCCGTCACCGCAAGCGGCAACGGGAGCCTTGGAGAAGCTACAGCTTGAATCGATCAACCAGCCCGTGCATTTCCACCGCCATTCGGGATAAATCCGTCGATGACGACGATATTTCTTCCATCGAGGCCAGCTGCTGCTGGGCGGCGGCCGAAATATTCTCCGTTTCCGTCGCATTGGACCGCGCCACTTGGGCGATGGCCTCTATAGCCTCATTCATTTCGAGCGCCCCGTCGGAAATTTGCCGAACCGTGGACGAGACGCCGCCAATCTGGTCATTCACTTCATCCACAAACTGCTCGATCTGCGAGAACAGACTGCCGGCGGTTTCCACCGTGAGCATTCCTCCCTTGACTTCTTCGGTGGAAGCTTCCATGGAGGCCTGAACATTGACGATCTCATCCTGAATATTGCGGAGCAGCTGGGAGATCTCTTGCGCCGACTGCGCCGACTGGTCGGACAGCCTCTTCACTTCACTGGCCACAACCGCAAATCCCCGTCCATGCTCCCCCGCTCTGGCCGCTTCGATGGATGCATTCAGCGAGAGCATGCCCGTTTGTGAGGAGAATTCGGTGATGGCCTTCGTCACTTCACCGATCTTTTGCGAAGTATGGGACAGCACCGCAATGAGCCGTGCCAGGTGTTCGACGGAACGGTCAATAGAATTCATCTGCTCGGCGGCGTTTCCAATAGCTTGAGTGCCTTCCGCCGACAATGTCGCCGTCTTGCCCGAGGTGTCCGCAACCAATTGGGCGGAAGAAGCGATTTCCTGGATACGCGCAGTAATTTCATAAACCGTATGTACTCCTTGTTCCACCGTTCCAACCTGTTTCTCGGACCCGTCCGACATTTTCTCCGTCGCTCCGGCAATATGCTCCGTAGCCTTGACAGTCTGCTCCGAACTCACCGCCAGCTGCTCCGCCGAAGCGGCGAGCTGATTGGACAATTCGCTTACTTCTGTAAGCACTTCTCTCAGCGAATCGATCATCAGGTTGAAGGTCGCTCCAAGCTGGCCCAGCTCATCCTTCGATTTCACTTCCACATGAGTCGACAAATCACCCTCTGCGAGCTTCTCGGAGGCTTCCTTGAGCAAACGCAGCGGAGAAGTAATGGAACGGATAATAAATAAGACAACCGCCAGACCCGCCGCCATAGCCGCAATCAGCACGATAAGCGTTGTCCGGAAAATCGGGGCAGCCTCCTGCTTCACTTCATCCAGATACCATGTCCCGCCTATTTTCCAGCCGGTCAGGGCGTTGGTGACAAAATACATTTTCTTCTGCTTTCCGTCTATTTCATTCACATAATCCAGTTCATCCGAGCTGGACTTAAACATGCGTTCGACAACCGCTAATTTAGCCGTATCGCCAATCTTTACATCGCGGGCCACCAGATATTTCTTCTGATTGTCAATCATAATGACATAACCCTGTGAGCCGATCTTCGCGTCTGCCACCGACTTGCTCAGCTCGGCCAGGCTTAAATTCGCTCCCACGATTCCATGCCCGTCTGCCGTCGCTTTCGCTATGGTTATAACCGTGCTGTTCGTCGACGCGGATACATATGTATCTGTAATGATGGCCTTGCCTTTATTCTGCATAGCCTTGATATACTGAGGTCTCGTTCTCGGGTCGAATCCCTTGGGCAAATTCAATTCGGTCGCGCTGAGGATAGCCCCCTGATCATTCGAGGCGAACACCGTCTCCAATTCGGGATGCAGCGCTTTGAAGCTGACCAGCAGCGCTTTGGTTTGGGCGTTTTCAGCTCCCGACTCGGAAATGATGCTGTTGACCTGCACCTGCTGGGACAGAAAATCAATGGCCCTCATTTTTTCACGAATGTTCTTCTCGATCATTTGATTCAGCAGATTCACATTGCTCGTTGCCGAAAGCTTCAAATCAGAATCGACCTTGTTTCGGGCCGTAAAATACGAAGCGCCGCCGATCGCCAGACTGGGCAAGAGCAAAATGCATAAAAAAGACAAAATCAGCTTGCTTTTAACCGAATGAAACTCCCACTTCATGCCCTGCTTTGTTTTCAATGAAACCATCCTCTCATCACTGTAACCGCAATATTCCCCTTTTTCGGTTTGATTTTCTACCAACACTATCGTTTATATCGGCAGATCCATTCTTGAAAACAATACTTGAAAAAAACTATTCACATTTCAAAATCCGGTTCTCAAGCCTGGACTCGCCAATCAAAAAGAGGCTTGCCGAACTGCCATTAATGCAGTTCAACAAGCCCTTTAGCCAAAGTATACCCGGCTGCCAATTGCTCCTGTTCGAATCAATGACAAAAAAAGCAGAGCCCCTCACCTGGGAGCTCCGCCGTTTAGCGCTTAGGCGCTTTCCAGCACCGGCAGCAGAATCTCGAATACCTTGCCATGCTGAAGAATTGTCAATCCGCGGGATTTGTCTTTCATCACCACGACTTCAGGCTTTTGCGCCATGCGCTCCAGATAGTGCTCGGGCACATCGCCGGAATGGCTGATCGTTACGCCCTCGACTTCCTGCTCCTCGTTCTCTTCCATCGAGCTGTCCACTACACGGTCGAAAATATCGGAGAACAGCTCAAAATTATCGGTGTATACGGAAATGCATTTCATTCTAATCCCATCCTCTTCTTCATATCTGACTTCAAGCGGCCGCGCTTCACTATTTCTTAGCTTTACTTACCTGCGACGTTTTCATACGTTTTTTCCCTTCACGGCATACATCCAGAAGCGGGCATACCTGGCATTTCGGATTCTGCGCCTTGCAGTGATATCTTCCGAAAAAAATCAGCCGGTGGTGCGTCAGTGTCCATTCATCCCTCGGGACCGCCTTCATCAGCTTCTTCTCGACCTCAAGCACGGAATCCTTCCAGCCTGCCAGACCCAAACGCTTGGATACTCTCTCAACATGCGTGTCCACGGCTATCGCAGGCACGCCAAAGGCGTTAGAAACGACCACGTTGGCTGTCTTGCGGCCCACTCCCGGAAGTGTCACCAGCTGGTCATGCGCCCCGGGCACCTCCCCGCCGTACTGATCGATCAGAATTGCGCACAGGTTCTGAATATGCTTGGCCTTATTGCGGTAAAGGCCGATCCGGCGTATATCCTGCTCCAGCTCCTCCAGCGGGACGGAGACATAATCGAGCGGAGCTTTATACTTCCGGAACAAGTCCGCAGTCACTTTGTTTACGGTTGCGTCCGTGCATTGGGCCGACAGCAGCACGGCAATCGTCAGTTCGAACGCATTGCTGTGGATCAACTCGCAGTCCGCATCCGGAAACATTTCGCCAATCGTATCCAGAATGTGACGGACAACTGAAATCTTCATATGGTGTACCTCGCACCTCGCGCATCAGGCCTATCGCTCAGCCAGTATAAATGGTTGTGAGCGGCTTATTCAAGGAAAATCCAAGGAAGTATGTATTATAGCAGGGTGGTCCCATACATTACAAGATGGTTATCTCCTCTTCCTCAAAAAAACGTCCTGACGCAGGGAAGCCATGCGTCAGGACGTTATCTGCGGAAAGCCGCCATTCCTTACTGCTTCACAATTTCAACCACGACATTGTTATTGAAATATACTGCAATTTTATCATTTTCTTTGAGAGATTGCACGGATAAAGTCGTGTCGCCTTGGTGAATGTATACGTTTGGCGCCAGAAGGAACCGGTAATTTTCGTCATCCAGGGTTTCGCGTTTGACCACAATACGGCCTCCGCTTGCATCATAGCTCGAAAAATCGCGGGATTTCACGGGCAGCACACGGACAATTGTCGTTCCTTCAGCATCCTTGCGAACCTCTGCTCTCTCGGATAGCGATAGAGAACCCAGTGCTGCGGAGGTGGTGTTGTCACGGATAATTTTGACCTTTCCCCCCGTTCCAAAGGCCTGGACAGCACCGGTAAAGTCTTTAATGCTCAATGTTCCGGCTGCCGCATCGATAGCCGTCACCTGTCCGGTAGTCAGCCTTACGGATTGAATCGACTGGGGTGAGCTCCCAAGAGCGCTGACATTCACATAGTCGCCCGCCTTCAGATCGCTCAGCTTGATCGTCTGTCCGGCCTCGTCTGTAAGCGCGACGGACGCCGCGTAAATATCAATAATCCCTCCGGGTGTCTTGACGCCCAATTTATTGTTCGCCGTGTCGATATACGCAAGTTGAAGCTGCTGGGCGGTCTTTACCTTCAGTGTAGTCAGGACATCCTGGCTTGCCGTGAGCAATGCGGTTACGGCGCTTCCTACCGGCACGTCGGCAATGGAAAGGCCCGTCCGTCCGAATATCTCGATATTCGTCGGAAGCGGCAGGGTCAAGGAGCGGCCGTCAGCCGTCTTCAGCATAAGCGTCCCGGCATTGACCGAGGTCAAGGTGCCTTCATATTTGCTTACAACTTCCAGAGAGAGCGTCCGCGAACCTAGCGTGCTAATATTAAGCTTTCGATTCTCTGTAAGCATTGAAGCGATATTGCTCAGCGTCGGCATAATATCGTAATCGTTGATGAGCTTTGTATTCTCGTCAAGCTGATACACATGCGCCTGATTATCGCTGCCCATAACCGTCAGCAGCCTGGTCTTCACGTTGTAGCTGACAACCGATGTTCCGAACATCTGCTTCAGCTGACGGCTGACCACGGCGATCTTGGTGACCTGATCGGAGCCATTCAAGGTCAGTTCCACTGTGTCTCCATATGTCGCATCGGCTATAAGATCCGCTGTGGAGGGTTTGGCATAGCCCGGGATGACGATGGCTGTGCTTGCCGCAAGCAGTTGGACGCCGCGTGTGCCGTCCGCTTTCTTATAGACAACGGAGGAGCCGTTCAGGTCAGTGAGCATTCCCTGCACCGTCCGTTCCACCGCCTGTGTCACCTCGACCGAAGTGATCAGATTATTTACAACCTTATAATTCACCGCAGAGCCCGCTTTCAGCTCGGAAGGGAGCAGAATGGCCTTCTGATAGCTGAACAGGGCGCCGTCCGCCCACTTGAACGTCTCGTCCGCTCCGGAAGCATTCGTGAAGGTTATCGTCTTGGCGGTCAGGTCGAGGCTTTTAAGCGTTCCAGATACCGCTTTGTTGACGACTCCGGAGGTGACCTGAACTTTAAGAATCTTGTTCTGCCCTGTAAATGTCTCCCGGGTGATCACTACGGTGCTGTCCTCCGATATGGAGGAAGCCGCGATGGAACCGCCTGCCGCATCCACAAAGGAAGTAGCGTTGTCGAAGGCGTACTCCGGATATCCGTCGGCATTTTTCAGCCACAGCTTGTTGCCGCTGGCGGACAATCTCGCGAATGTGCCCTGAATCGTCTCCACCTGCGGTTTCGGGTCGGTCAGCTCAACATATGAAGCTGCTCCGTTCTTGCCAATAACCGTGACTTTGGTGAAGAGCGGGATATCGCTTAGCGAAATTGCCTTCTCGGCGGCGCTGCTGAAATAACCCGTCCGGGAGTTCAAGGAATAGACGGCGCTGGAGGCGCCGCTATAAAGCGTGATCTTGCCGTCCTTCATATCGGTTGCGATTCCGCTTGCCGTATTCTTGTAGACAGCGGCCGAATGGGCTTCCGCCCGGCTGAAGAAGGTGGCGAGCTGTGCCCGCGTAACCTCTCCAAGCGGGTTGAACATATTGCCGCTCAGCCCGTTCGTGAGTCCAAGATCAATGGCGGCGTTAATGTATCCGCGTTTGCCAGCGGAAATCTTGGCGTCATCCGCAAAGCCTGACGGCTCACTGGAAACCGTCTGCGCATCCGACGTCTTGCCGAGCGCGCGGATCAGCAGCTCCGCGACCCATTCGCGGGTAGCCTTGCGCGTCCCCCAGGCTGTCTTCAGGTTGCCCGGGGCCATTTCCGTCGCCTTGTCCAGCACATTCCGCTGGAAGGCCAGCACGACGTAAGGCTTGTAATAATTGGAGACGTTGAAGCCGGTCGGCAGCGCCGTGGACGCCGCGCCAGTCGCCTGCTCGTCCAGCTTCATGAAGCGCAAAGCCATCAGCACAGCCTCCTGCTGGGTAACGGGGTCCCCCGGACGAAACTTGCCGTCGCTGCCTAGAATGATTTCCTGCGCGGCGAGTTTGTAGATATGCTTCTCGGCCCAGAAGCCGGAGCTTACATCGGTGAAGACCCCCGTCTTGGTAGTAGCCGCCGTCGTTGCGGCGACAGCGGTATTTCCGGCCGCAGCGCTGTCGGCCAATACCGCCTCCGCTCCGCCTAACGCCATTGCCCCGGCAAGCAGAACGGATACCGCTTTCCTCATATATCCCTTACTGTAATGATTATTGTTGTTAAGTCCAGACAATTTGGAATATTCCCCTCTCTGCGTATAGATCAACCGTCCCTGTCATTAGCGTAATTCGGCCTGCCGCCGTCCTGCTCCGGCGCCGGTTTACTGGCTGTTCTCTCTGGTCATCGGATGCAGCAGATCCGCATGGCCCATCAGGCTTTCAACCTGCTCGCCGTCCACCAGGAGCTCAATGCTCTGAACCTCCGGGAACTGAAACAGAGTTTTGGTCAGCGCACTGAGCGCAAAGGATTCGCCTCCGGCGCCAAGCTGAGCTTCCGCCGGCTTGTGAATATCCATCTCGATTTGCCCGTTCCCGAACTTCAGGGACTTCAGTTCGATTTTGCCCCACAGGGAAATCAGGTCCGGGTTATCGCTTTTTTGCAGCGCTTTGAAGGCTTCGGTATATTTTTCGATCTCGCTCCCGTAAGCAATATCCGCCTTAGCCGGCTTCAGATCCATCATTTGAGAATCGGTATAATAGACATCGATAGTATTGCTCTGCTTCTCCGCCGCAGCCGTACTGTCCGGAGACGGCGCGGCGGAAGGACTCTCATTGCTGGCCGTAGGCTGCGCCGTTATATCCGGAGCGGTGCTGGCCGCAGGCTGCGCCGAAGCTTCTGCGTTCTCTCCGGCGCCGCTGACAACCGCC
>NZ_ASSC01000445.1 GCF_000520735.1 Paenibacillus forsythiae T98 | reverse complement strand
GGACAGGGGTTCGACTCCCCTCGGCTCCATATGGAGAAGAAAAGACACCTTGAGGGGTGTCTTTTTGGATAGGTACGGGTTTGAATCGTTAGAGATTAATGAAGCTAAGAATTCATCTACCATGGATTGTATACACTATTTTGCATGCTCATCAGGCTGATGAATACCAAAAATATTTCCTTCTGTGTCCATGTAATACCCTTGCCACGCCATACCAGGCAATGCATACTTTGGCAATGCGAGCGTGCCACCAAGATTTAGAATTTTGGCTTCGGTAGAATCGTAGTCTCCGACTCCAATGGTGCATGCATACCCATTCATGGCCTGACCGGGCTGGGGGGAAGGACCTTGACGTTGCATCAGAGCCCCGTTGATTCCGGGTGCATTTGCATCGCCTGTCACCGCTCCCCAATAAGGCATTCCAGCATAATCACTCCAATCCTCAAATGTCCATCCAAATACCTCGCCATAGAATTTCTTGGCACGTTCCATGTCATCTACATGAATTTCAAAATGAATTAATCTGCCCATACGTTCCTCCTATGCTTTGATTTTCTCCCTATCTACTATTATACTTTCCTTATTTTCAAAATATATAAAATTGAATTAGAAGTTTTTCGCGGTCTGTGTAAGACCCGATATAACGGAGATTTTCTTAACCTTTCTTCGATCCCCTATCCTGGCGGAATTCTTTCCTTAACCTGCTTTAGCTCCGCTACGATAAGGAAGCTGACAATCACTAATAAGAGCCATGAGCTCACCTTTCCCAGATGAACGAGACTCCACGCCTCGGTTTGGTTGGGATACTCCCAAGCGCCGAAGAACGTTGCGATATTTTCGGCTACCCATATAAAAAATCCGATAAGCACAAAGGAAAGCGCGAGCGGCATACGGTAACGGGTTCCATTCACCTCGTAGGTGACCCGAGACTTCCAAAAGACGATCATCACAAGTCCGGATAACCAAAAGCGGACGTCAATCCAATAATGGTGGGTAAAAAAATTCAAATAAATCGCAGCTGCAAGAGGTGCAACTACCCAAAACCGTGGCCACTTCACCAGCTCAACCTTGAACCTCCTCCACGCCTGGCATAGATAACTCGCCACACTCGCGTACATGAACCCGCTATACAAGGGTACCCCCAAAATTTTGAAATAGCCTTCCTCCGGATAAGTCCAGGAGCCCATATGTACCTTGAACAGCTCAAGAGCAAGCCCGATCAGGTGGAACAAGGTGATAACCTTTAGTTCATCCCGTGTTTCAAGCCCGGAACGCACCATCCACCACTGCATCAGCAAGCAGATGATGAGCAGCCAGTCATAACGCGGCAGGAAGGGGAGCGGCAGAATTTGCGTCAAGGCCAAAGAGGAAAAAATAACGACAGGAAACAAACAGGACAGGGCCTGCTCCCAGCCAAAACGAACGAGTTGTTTTAGTGCTCTCATGATTTCGTTCTCCTGCTTATTGGGTGTCTTCATCACGTCGGTATTCCAAAAGGTCTCCGGGTTGACATTCCAAAGCCTCACAAATCGCCTCCAAAGTGGATAAGCGAATGGCCTTGGCCTTTCCATTTTTCAATATAGACAGGTTAGCCATCGTTATTCCAACCCTCTCCGAAAGTTCCGTAACACTCATTTTCCTTTTAGCCAGCATCACATCGATATTTATGATAATCGCCATTGTCTTCACCTCAGACCGTCAGGTCATTTTCTGATTTTATATCTATGGCATTTTTTAATAGCTTTTGAAGAACGGCGGCAAAGACCGCAACCACAATGGAGGCAAAAACAATGACCATTCCGAGTACGATGAGACCTGGAGCGTCGTCTTCCTCCGCTATGAGATATACGAGTGGCATGCCCGCCGCATACAAGATACTGATTGCGAATGCACAGTATTTTATATTCTTTAAAGCTCTGACGGATAATTCCGAGAAAGCGTTATTCTTGTCAATATAGCTTAAAAGTCTAAAAGCCTGAACCAATGCAACGAAAAACGGTATCGCTGATACATACATAACGGTTAAAAGGGGGTATAGCCAATAAGCCGGATAGTGCCCTGCTGCTTCAATAGCTACCCGAGGCAACCCCAATATACACAAGGCGAGAATCGGTATTCCAATAAGAAACACAGCGATCTTTAAAAAGAGTGTTTCCCGTTTCATAAAACGCACCTCACTTATTTATTGTTAATTGGACTTTAACACACGATTTATCGATTTACAATAAATAATTATTGATTTTAATTAGATTATTATTGTTATAATGGAGGATGCAGCGAGCTAGGAAAGGGTGTCTTTCGCTGTTGATTTCTTTTTCAGACATGATAGCCTAAAAGTCTGGCCGACAAAATGAATGTGGTGCAAGGCGATGAGATCGAGTTTATTGAGACTGCCGAAGGTGAGGTTTTGCTGAGAAAATCCGGCATGTGGAGCTGCCTGAACATGTCCGTCCTGAGGTGCTCGAGGCATTCTACGATGTTTTTGAAGAAGATAGACAAATATTTGATGATCTAAGGGACCGGTAAGATGACTATTTTTTTGACGAAAGAAGAAATCGTTGCAGCCCACTATTATATGAGGAGAAAAATGAATGACGCGGATCAGGCAGGTATTAAAGATCATGCCTTGCTTGATTCTGCTGTACATAGGCCTGAGCAAAGTTTGTTTGGTGAAGATGCTTATCCGTCATTGTTTGAAAAGGCGGCCGCCCTATTGGAGTTCTTAGCTGAAAATCATTGTTTTCATAATAGAAATAAGCGAACGGCTTATCTTGCAGTTAAGTCTTTCTTGATGGTAAATGGATATCATTTGAAGATGGAGCGTTTATTTGCTGTTGAGTTCATAGTGGATATTGCAAAAGGCGAGTATTCATTCGAGCAGATAGCCATAATCCTTCGTGAGTATTCGGTACGAAAATAATAGTTTCATTAGACATGAGTGACATCAAATCTGTTCTACACGTATAGATGCCTATGCGGCGTTATCTTCGGATAGGGGCTCGACTCCCCTCGGCCCCATATGGAGGAAAAAGACACCCTTCCGGCTGTCTTTTTCATTCTAACGTCTATATCTTAGTCATTTCCTGCCGCTGCCAGGATTCGCCTGGCCAACTCATCCCCTCGCCGTTCCAGGATCTCGATGGATTGCAATAAATCCGCTTGCTGCTGCCGCTGCTCCTTCGTCCAGACTTTTTTGGGAGAATGGAAGGTATCTAAGGATTTCACATCTGTAAGGCTGGCGTAGAAAGGTTGAAGCCGGGAATGCATTTGCTCGTAGACGTCTGCCATTTCGCTTAGGTATCCGGTTAGGGAGGCCGCCGGGAATGAAAGCATGTCTTTTAAATAGATAGCTGCGCTTCTTCGGGCATCTGTCAGAGCCATCAGGCAAAAGTGGTTAACGCCGAGTCTTCGGGCAAAATCCTGCGGGTTCGCTGTTTGATACCATTGTTCATCCAGCAATCCTTCCCGCCATGCTTGCAGGGCCTGATAACCTAGCTTATATCCTCTGCTTTCCCCGGCGTACATGGAATCTAATTTGACCTGAAGCGAGGCGTAAAGATTGTCCAGAGCGGATGGCTTGGCGACTTCGCCGTTAAAACGAATGAGGCTGAAGGGCCATTGATCCACATTCAGATATCCTTTGCTTATGTTCATGTGCTCTTGAAATTCCGGATCAGCTTTATGCTCTTCAAAGGTCTCTTCGTCAAAATAACTCCGGCACAGCAAGGTTTCTCCACCATTTAGATAGCCTGTGATGATTCCCCACTCGGGAGCCACCCGCAGATTAATGGCAATTGGCAAGTGGTGTTTTTTGATGCTTTCCTTGATGTGCCGCATTTCCAATTCTCGTTCTTTGGATGTGATCCGGTCTGTCCGGCTGACCTGAAGGCCATAGGCTTTAAATGCCGGAGCGGCATAGTCGTAAGCGACCAGAGCATCTGCGGAGCTATAATCCCAGACGGGGGTAAAAGCAACTCTCCAGCACGCCCCGGAAACGCCCATTACGGTTTCATAAGTGGTTTCCTGTCCCATGGTTTTTAAGGAAAGATAGAGCGCGCCTGCCCAGGAACAATCCATACCTTGACCAAAACCCAACTGGCCGACATTCTGAACAATGCAGCAATCATTCACGGAGTCACTCCCAAAAAGTTCCGTCCGGTCCGATGTGTAATGAATCGAATCTCCTTCCGGACAGCTTATGGCGTGTATGCCGGAGGCGTTTACATAAACAAGCAAAAGATAGTCTTCGCCGTGGTTGTCGATAAGGCTTGGGAACAGCTCATGAGTCGCGGTGAACTGCCCCCACTTAAAATATTGATAATGTTTCATTTTATTCATGATATTCAGATGCTTCCGCTCATTGCCGTATGCAGTAAATACAAATTCCAGTTCTCCAGAGGGCAGATCGTATCCCTCGCTATCGAGATGAATGGCTAACAGGTTATCCTGCAAAACGTAAGCGGCATAGGTGCCCGAAGGGATCTGGTATTTGATAAGCAGCAGCTTTATTCGATGGCTGTGAATGCGATGGGGAAGGGTCTGGTCATTAAGGAAAAATGTAAGGCAATTATCGACAACGAACTGGTTGATAAAATGGGTGACATCGTAACTTTCACAACCATCGGTGTAGATGGCTTGGAGAACCACCAATTGCTGCGGCATTAGAATACGGTCGATGGATTGGCCCAATATTTGAGATAGTAAAGGAAGCGTGGAGGTTTCGGGCAACGATTTTCCCGTCTCCCACTTTGAAATGGCTTGGGCGCTGATATTTAATTGTTCAGCCAATTGTTCTTGTGACAGTTGTTTTTCTTTGCGAAGTGTAGAAATCCGTTTCCCGACTGCGTCAGCACTTATCATCAATCACATCTCCTACGATTGGATTACGACGTCGTTGCTTTTATTATAGTAGCTTGAAAACGGCAACACCATTTATCGAAAGATGAGTGAAGATGATATTCTGCAACTGCGGGTTGAGTCCAATTGGAAATATTGAGCAAGCTATGATATTATCATTTTAGTTTGTTTTGTCTAACTAATTAATATGGATTCGGGTGCGAATATGGATATATTGGATTTACTTGCTGAGATGACAGAACTCATAACGAAATCGATGCGGGAACATAAAAGCAAGGCTCTGGGGTTGCAGGAGTTTCAGAGGCTAACGCTGGTTCAATTTTATTATATCGAAGCTATTCAAAGAATGGACCATCCGACTTTTTCGGATTTAGCGGACCGCTTCAGCGTTTCCAAACCCTCGGTTACTAACATAATCTACAAATTGATCGCGGAGGGCTTTGTCGTGAAGAGCCAGTCAATGGAAGACAAAAGGAGGTTTCACTTACAGTTGACTCCCAAAGGAGACAGCTTGATGGCAGCGGAACGGCAAGCCTATAAAGAGCTGACTGACGGCATTGCGGACCGATTGACGAAAGAAGAGGTCTCCTATTTGAAAGAAATGCTGATGAAAATCCTGAGATCTACAGAAGTCTGAGTCCGAAATAACTCTCTCCTTGTTTTTAACAAATGAAAGGTTATGTCCTAATAGTTAGTTAAATCGAATTAAATATTTGCGAAGGGAGCCAACTAAAAACAATGACTATAGACATGAGATTTTGGGAGGTTCTATTTACAGGATTGGTTCTGCTATTTGCAATACCTTGCATCGCTCGTTTTATTGTGCAAAAAATAATCAAGCATCATGCTGCGATCGACGCGACCAAAGGGATAGAGATACTCGAAAAGGTGACGGTCGGAGGGATCAACCAGTGGATTTATATTCGTGGAGAGTGCAGAGAGAACCCGGTGCTGCTATGGGTAGACGGCGGGCCAGGCGAGCCCTGCATCGCGTATGCACGCGACTTGGGCCATCTTAACGGTCTGGAGAGGAAATTCACTATTGTTTATTGGGATCAGCGAGGGACCGGCAAATCGTATAGCGAGTCCATACCGGCAGAATCCATGACTATCGCGCAATATGTATCGGACATCAGAGAGCTCACTATGGTTTTAAAGGTAAAATTAGGCGTGGAAAAGGTATATTTGCTCGGAAGATCCTGGGGCTCGCGCATCGGTGCATTGGCGGCTTCGAAGCATCCGGAGCTCTTTTATGCCTATATAGCTGTCGGTCAGGCTGTTCACTCCGATGTGTCGGAGCTGATTTCCATCAGAAATGTGCTGCATATTGCAAAGGAAACAAATAACAAGGAGGCTATTCAGGAGCTTGAGTCCATCGGCTCTCCGCCATATACACCCGGACAAATACTGGTTGAGCGTAAATGGGTGCAAGCATTCGGAGGGTTCAGTAAAAGCGGGCTGAATCTGCGTTCCTACATTCTCAAAAAGGTACTGTCCTCACCTGAATATACGATCAGGGATGTACGGAACGTGATCCGGCGCGGCACATATCCCAATGAACGTCTTCGTCCGGAAATCAACGGTCAGAACCTGTTCGTCGAGGCCCCCGGAATCGAGATTCCCGTCTACTTTATTCATGGCAAGCATGATCTTGCCATATCGGGCGAGGTAGCGGAAGCTTATTACAAGAGCCTTGAAGCTCCCATGGGCAAGTCCTTCTTCTGGTTCGAGAATTCTGCTCATACTGCCAATGCGGATGAATCGGACAAGTTCTATGATGTCATGGTCAATAACGTGCTGAAGAATACACAATAGCGGGGGTTAAATGAAAATAGCCGGGATGAAAGCCCGGCTTTGGATATTACCACGCAAAGATGCTGCTGATTTTTTCAACCTCGGCCGGAAGCGCCTTGCCCACTTTGTCTATAAGGTCATCGGATACACCCAGGCTTTGCTTGACCTTCTCGTTGATTTGATGGGTTGTGTCCAGTCCAAGCAGGTTTTGATAATAAATTGTGCTGATGCTGTCTGCAATGTAAATCAGTCCGATTTCGTTGAAATTTTATC
>NZ_ASSC01000444.1 GCF_000520735.1 Paenibacillus forsythiae T98 | reverse complement strand
CCAACGCTGCTCCCTGTTGTTTAAAGAAGCTGGTCAAGCTCCCCTAACAGTACACTGACCGCTCCGAATTACCGGAATGGGTTGCCCTGCGAATTTCGAACATCCGCTCCCGGCTTTTTGCTTTGAAAAGTCCAATTCGCAGGTCTTCCGGCTGCCGCTCCGCCGGAACCGGCCGTGACCAGCGTACATCCCGAAGACGAATCGCCGTTCCGTCCTCTTTTTCTCCCTCCATAATTTGTACTGCTGCCTTCTGCAGCATCTCAAGGTGCATTATTCCGGTGATAACCCTCTCTTTGCCTTTATATTCGCTACCGGGAACCCACTCCGTCAAGGCAGTCGGTGAATGCAAGGCTGCGTTTCCGGAAATTCGGCGTTCCTCCACGAAATCGTGCGCCGTTCTATTATGGAATTGTTTAATCAACTCAACCGCTTCCGATTTAGATAACCGACTATTTTTGACCTCATTGAAAACATATTGAATAAAATCTATCATAGGCTCCTCCTGGTAACGGGCCGTCCTATTTGATTAAGAACTCGCTTAGCCGACTCTACGGCTGCTTCCACAGTGATCGTTTCATTGATTAACTCGTCGAGGAGCCGATTCAATCCGGATTCGTCAAACGATGTGCGGGATTCTTGGGATACAGCCTCCGGTTCCTGCTGCTTCTCCGTTGCCTTGACCCAATATTTCTTCCTCGCAAAAGGATAGGTCGGCAGCGGCACCCGGCT
>NZ_ASSC01000443.1 GCF_000520735.1 Paenibacillus forsythiae T98 | reverse complement strand
CCCCGACGCTAGAATGTCGGCGATGGCGCCGGAGCTGCGGATCTCACGGTAGCGCTCCTGAAGCGGCTCAAGCGCCGTCACGATAACCTCGCCCAGATCCTTCTTGAAGCCTCCGTACATCTGTCCTTCATAGCGGTCCGTTATCTCCGCGAGGGACAGCCCGGAGCACTCCGAGTAAATGCTCATCAGATTGCTGATTTCGGGCTTGTTCTCCGGGTCGTATACAACTTCGCGGCCGGAGTCCGTGGTGGCCCGGCTGATTTTTTTGCGGATGACGTCCGGGGAATCGAGCAGAGCGATATAGCTGCCGGCATTCGGGCTGCTCTTGCTCATCTTCTTCCTGCCATCATCCAGCGACATGATCCGGGCCCCGACCTTCGGGATATACGGCTCCGGGATAGTGAAGAATTCGCCGAAGCGGTGATTGAACCGTCCCGCCAAATCGCGGGTAAGCTCCAGATGCTGCTTCTGGTCTTCGCCGACCGGAACAAGATCCGCGTTGTACACGAGAATATCGGCGGCCATCAGCGCCGGATATACGAATAATCCCGCTCCGACGTTGTCTTTGCCCGATGATTTGTCTTTAAACTGCGTCATCCGCTCCAGTTCGCCCATCGAGGTGAGCGTCGTCATCAGCCAGCCCAGCTCGGCATGCTGGGGAACATGCGACTGAAGGTATACATTCGACCGGGCGGGGTCGATTCCCGCCGCGATGAACAGCGCGGCAACAGCCTCGGATTGTTCGCGCAAGCTGGCTGGTTCCTGCGGCACGGTGACGGCATGAAGATCGACCACCATGAAATAGCATTCATGCTCCTCCTGAAGCTTGACGAAATTTTTCATGGCTCCGATATAGTTGCCAAGTGTCAGCGTACCGCTCGGCTGTATGCCGGACAGAACTTTTTTCATAATGCAACTCCTCCGATCGATTATTGTGCTGCTTCCCAAAATGAACGCAAAAAAAGCCTCACTCCGAAGGGACGTGAGACCGTGGTGCCACCCTTATTCGCCGCCGCCGTCCCCCATGCGGCCGCCCTTAAACGGAGCGCGCATAGCGGATACTGCAAACAGCCTTAAGACATCCTGTAACGGGGACGATCCGGCCGGTCTACCAGGGATAGCTCTCCCGTTCGAGCGCGGCGCTCAGGGGTCCATTCATCCGGGAGGCATCCTCCGGTTCGCATCACCCACCGGCTTTCTGAAGGCCTCTCTCCCGCCTACTTATCCCCGTCATCGCATTGACAACTTCATTAACTGAGTTCATCATAGAGCCGGGAAAGAAGTTTGTCAAATTTTTAACCCCTCGAACATAAATCTGTTATGATAAGGTTATCGTGTTCACATTTTGTAATCAGTGAATGATAAAGGAGCATGGATCATGAAACAGGTGACCAAAGGTCAATGGTGCGGTTATGATACTTATATTTTGCACAGCCGCGACTTGGAAGTCACGCTGCTGCCGCGTCTCGGCAACAACGTAATCTCCCTGTGGGACCGAAAGGAAGGACGAGAGGTTCTGCGCCGGCCGGAAGAAGCCGACCTGGATTTTTATTTGCAGAAGCCCTATCATTTCGGCATTCCGCTCTTGATACCGCCGGGACGCATCTCCAAGGGACAGTTTGATTTCGAAGGGGTGCATTACCAGTTTGACCGGAACACCGCCGGCGACAATCATATCCACGGCCTGCACCGGACGCAGCCCTGGTGCGTCAGCGACATTGAGGAAGACGAAGAAGGCTGCGCGGTGATAACCGAATTCAAGACGCCGGACGATCCCCACTGGATGGAGCAGCTGCCGGCGCCGCTCAAATTCGAAATGACCTACCGGCTGCAGGACGCGTCCTTGAAGCAGACCCTGAAGGCAACCCACCTTGGCGGCGAACGGAGCATTCCCTTCGGCATCGGCTACCACACCTGGTTCATGATTGACGGCCAGCCGGAGCGCTGGAGCCTCAAGCTGCCGGTTGAGGGCATCTACGAATTGAATGACCAACTGCTGCCCAGCGGGCAGGTGCTTCCACTCGGTTCGCTGGATAAGCTGAACGATGGATTCAAGCTGCAAGGAACCAACTTCGACACCGCCCTGCGGATTGGCGCGAAGCGGCCCGCAGAAGCTTTGCTGCTCCGGGATGACGGCTACGGCCTGCGCTACCACACGGACGAGAGCTTGTTCCGCCACTGGGTTATTTATACCAAAGGACCCGCAGACCAGTTCCTCTGCGCCGAGCCTTATACCTGGCTTCCGGACGCGCCCAATGTATCTCCCGATCCGGAATTTACCGGACTGCTGACGCTTGCTCCCGGCCAGAGCCTTGAATTAACCACTTCAATTGAAATGATATATCCTGAAAGCTGATATTCGCACCATTTTAGCCTTCTGCAATCATATGCCAAGAGGGCGGCCCGCCGGAACACTCGGGTCGCCCTCTTATTTTCTGCCATAAACCTTTTGACTTATCCGGACCGTTCTCTGCGAAGATCCACCCTCTCCGAAGAACTGCCGCCCCGCTCTGTATACACTTATTCCCAGCCTTATAACCTTCTTGCGCCATGCATGAATTCCCGTTCCCTCGCTCATACTATCTCTACCAAGGACGAAGGAGGTGACAATCATGGGTCAAGCAGGTCAAAGCCAAGGTCGCAGCAGTCGTTCCAACAATCTGGTCGTTCCTCAAGCCAATGCCGCGCTGCAACAACTGAAATATGAAGCGGCGCAGGAGCTTGGTGTAACTATCCCTCAAGACGGTTACTATGGCAACTACACTTCCCGCGAAACAGGTTCTTTGGGAGGTTATATCACCAAGCGTCTCGTACAGCTGGCGGAGCAGCAACTTTCCGGTCGTACGGGTATGTAATGCCTAGTTCATCGCTTTTATTCGGCCCGCCCGCAAGGGTCTGCCGAACGGATTTGCGGCCCCTCCCGCTTCCCCTGGGAAGCGCGGGGGCTTTTTAATGACCCTCCCTCCGGTTAGCCGCAGTCCTGATCCGTATCTTGCTGCGCGTTCCGCGGATAGCGGATCATCAGGTTGGCCATATTGTAATTGGACTCGAGAACCGCATCGACCATAATAATCCCCTTCTTCACGGCAAACTCGTAGCTGATCTCTCCATGCGTCCAGCGGCGCTTAAACTTTAGACTCTCCAGTGCCATTAAACGAAAAGAAGACTGCTGCGAGGCGGTCAGCCCCTCCGTTTCGTCCCCAAACGTTCCGCTGCGGCCATACAGAGGATTATGGCGGATTCCAAATTTCCCAACGATATTATTTCGTATTTGCACAAAAACCGTTCCGGAAGACACCCCCGATAGCTCCTCCTGAAGCTCTTTAAACACCAGATCCATTTGCCTAGCCAAAGACAATTGTTCCGTCTTAAGCATACTTTTCCCCCTCTGTCATACTTGCAGCCTTACTCCCTAAGGCTTAGGACTCATTATAGGATAGAAGGCAATACCCCACAACATTTATGAACATAATTGGGTTATTATCCCTACATCTTGTACTTTTTCTTCTATCTTCTTCCAAAACAACTTCGTTAAACCGATCACTTTCGACAATTTCACATAAAAAACGACCCCCATAATCCAATCAATTATGAAGGCCTTTTCGCATTTATACAATTCGAGCGCATTACTTGCGCTTAATTACACAGATCACCATCGAAACTTTCATAAAAACGAAGTCAAGCCAGGTGATTGGTCATATCCAGGAAGTCGGAAATGTCTTTAAGGATCAGATCTGCGGCTCCTTGCCAGAAGTCCGGCTGCGACAGATCCACGCCCAAATGCTTGGCCGCCAGATTCTCAAGGGTCATAACGCCGGTGTCCCGCAGCAGCGCATCGTATTTGTCCGCAAAAGAAGAGCCTTCCTGCAGGGCGAGACGGTAAAGTCCGGTGCTGAACATATATCCGACCGTATAAGGGAAGTTATAGAACGGCACGCCGGTAATATAAAAGTGCAGCTTGGACGCCCAGAAATGCGGATGGTAACCGGAGAGGATGCCTCCGAAAGCTTCCTTCTGCGCTTCCACCATAAGGGCCGAGATTTCTTCCGCGCTGACGAGCCCCGCCTTGCGCTTCTCATAGAAGCGGGTTTCAAACAGGAACCGGGCATGTATATTCATGAAAAAAGCGACGCTGTTCTGGATTTTCTCTTCCAGCAGGGACAGCTTCTCTTCATCGCTCTTTGCCGCCTTGACCTGCGCGTCGGAGACGATGACTTCGGCGAAGGTGGAGGCCGTTTCCGCCACATTCATGGCATAGTTCTGATTAAGCACCGGCTGGTCATCAAGCACGTACGAATGATAGGCATGGCCCAGCTCATGCGCCAGGGTCGCCACATTGGAGGGCGTGCCGCTGTACGTCATGAAGATCCGCGACTCCTTGCTCAGCGGGAATGAGACGCAGAAGCCGCCCGGACGCTTGCCCGGCCGGTCCTCCACTTCAATCCAGCTCCCGTCAAAGGCGCGTTCGGCAAATGCCGCAAGCTTCCGGCTGAATTTACCGAACTGGGTGACGATCTCTTCCGCCGCCCGTTCATAAGGGATTTGGCCGGAAGACCGCGCCAGCGGAGCCTCCACGTCCTCCCAACCGAGCTGCTCAAGTCCCAGCAGCTTCGCCTTGCGCTCCAGATAGGCGATGAGAGCCGGCTTGCTCTTGACGATGACGTCCCACATGACATCGAGCGATTCGCGGGACATCCGGTTGATGCTGAGAGGCTCTTTCAGCACATCGTCCCATCCCCGGCGCTCATACAGCTTCAGGCGGAAGCCGGCCAGATGATTAAGCGTATCCGCAGCGTAATCGGCGACGCCTTCCCACGCCTTTTCCCATTTGGCGAACATATCCTTCCGGACGTTATTGTCAGGGTCATGCAGCTTGTTGAAGGCCTGGCCCGCCGACAGCACCTTCTCACCGTCCTCACCTGTGCAGGGAATGGCGATGGAACCGACAATCGTTTCATAGTGTTCGCTCCAGCCGTGATAGCCGTCCACCGCCAGTTCAAGCGCCAGGCTCTCCAGCTCCGGACTCAGCTTCTCCCGGGCATGATCCCGGCTCTCGCTGAGCACGAACGTCAGCGGCGCGATCTCGGGCCGGGCCATCCACTCCCGCCATACCTCATCTTCCGTCTGGCGGAGCACATTCTCGAATTCCGAGGATACCCCCTGAAACCGGGCGCTCAGTCCGGCAACGGTTCCCGACAGACGCACGGCTGCCTTATCCTGCTGGTTCTGCGCGCCCAGGCATCCGGCGAACTCCGAGGCCTGAACAACACGCGCGGTACAGCTCTGCAGAAGCTCGATCATGCTGTCCAGCGCCTTCGTCGACTCCAGATCCGCTGGAGCCTGGGCTGCTCTTACCTTCTCCGCAAGCCTGGAAATATCGCCTTCCAGTTCGCTTAAGAATCTTTCAAACTCGGGAGAGGCCGAGCCCCCTTCAAAGATGGAATCCAGCTCCCAGGTTAAAGATAACGGCTGTTTCATTTCCTACCACCATTCCTTTACTTTTCATTCGATTCATCATTCGCTATCCAACATTCGCTTTGTAATCGGGCGTATCCCATGGTAAAGTGAATAACACGCCACGCCATACCATTCATTAAGAGAACAGGAGGACATTAATGATGCGGCCACTGCAAATTTCGCCGGAAACGGCCCTGACGCTCTCCAAGCAGCTGGGAGTGCCTCTGGAACACTTGATGCACATGCCCCAGCATATTCTGCTGCAAAAAATAGCCGAGCTATCCAAAAAAAATACGGATGGCGGAGAAACGAATGACAGCGCGGAAGGCAAGGAAGAAGCATGATTCCGTTCAGCAACACCTGGCCGTACGAACTCATATTGGGAGATCTGTATGTCCAATCCTGCCCATTCTGCAGCGCGGAGAACGTGCTGCTCCCCATGAAGCCCAAAGAGCTTCAAAGCGTCCGGGAAGGCAAGAAGAAGCTGCTCGTCTTCCCCTGCTGCAGCGAAAGACCCGTCGTCGTGGACAGCGACGGCGATTATCTGCTGTTCGACCGGGCGGTGCGCTAAAGGCCCCGTCCGGTCGTTCCTTTATATCCTCGTCAATCCTTCCGTTCCCGTACTCGAACCGCCTGCTT
>NZ_ASSC01000442.1 GCF_000520735.1 Paenibacillus forsythiae T98 | reverse complement strand
TGGTACGGAGCCTGTACACGATCGCGGAGGGCGTTGCTATTTTTACGATTCCGCTTGTGGCGGCGGCCATTTCCAGAGTCAATATCGGCGGGATCTTCCTGCTGAACGCGGCGGTCGCTTTATTCGGATTTGTTCTGTCGCTGATTGTTTTTACCCGGGACAGGCAGCCTGTAAATGAAGCAGGCGTACAGGCCGAACGAGCCCGGTGCTAGGGGGAATTTTCAACGTACATCAGCCCTTCCTGATGATTGGCATGCCGCCCAGGCGGCCCTGACATCGGGAGGCGGCTTTTTTTGCGCTCCGGGCCAAGAATTCTCAGCTTCCATACGCAGCCGAATTGGTTGGCCGTAAAGGGAAACGGGTAAAAGAATTTAGGGTTTCACCGGGAGACTCACGTATAAAAAA
>NZ_ASSC01000441.1 GCF_000520735.1 Paenibacillus forsythiae T98 | reverse complement strand
AGTCACTTCGCTAGCCGCAGACGCGATATGCTGAATGCCCTGGCTGATTTCTTCCATGGCCTTCGCGTTATCCGCCGCACTGCTTGCGATTGCCGCACTGCCCTGGCCAATCTCAAAGGCGGATCTTCTGGAGCTTTCCGCCATGCCGCGAATGCCGTCCACGCGCTCCCTCAATTCGTTGGAATCCTCCATCACGGTCCCTGCGGTGCTCAGCACCTCGCCGATCAAGTCTTTCAGGCGCAGGGTCATCGCCCGGAAGCTCTCGGACAGCCGGGAAATTTCGTCACGGCCTTCGATAACCAGCTCCTGTGTGAAATCACCCTCGGCCAACCGGTTGCTGTATGCCGCAAGCCGGGTGATCGGACGGGTAATCCGCCGGCTCATCAGCATGGCCGCCGCCATGCTGACAATCAGGGCCAGCAGCGTGATACCGGCGCTGGTCCGCAGGATGTCCGTCATCTTATCTTTGACGAAGGTCATGTCGGCGCTGACGCCGATCACAAGGTCGCTGCCTGGAATAGCGACGTAAGCCGTTTTATGTACGCCGTGACTGTCGGAGTATAATTCGCTTATAGCGCTTTTTCCCTGGAAAGCCTGCTCCAGCGCCGGTGTCGCCTGCACTTCTTCCTTCCGCTTAAGCGCCGAATCATGATCCGCGCTCAGAACGACAGCTTTGCCATCCTTATACTCCGCTAGAAATATCGTCTCCACATTGTGCTGGTTCCGTTTATCCCGGAAGTAATACTCCACATTTGTCGCCGCCTGATCGCTGCTGCGGGACTGGAGCGCATTGGTCGAGTTCAGCTGTTTGTAAACGTCCTGCGCCGCAGAGCCGAGAAGCTTGTCAACCTGCGGGACAACGTAACTCGTGAAGGTATTGATGGAGATGAAGTAAAAGCTGACACTAAGCGTCAGGGAGGTGAATAAGAGCGCGGCAAGCAATAACAAGATAAATTTCCGGCCGATGGAATGACTGATCCGAAACATGCGGTTCTCTCCTTTTTTTAACGGTAAATGTACAAGCTATGCGTCCATGCTCCCTTGATGCGTTTACGATAACGGCTTCTGAAGAGAACAGCGTCCGTTTCTGCCATTAGCCGTGGGCTGGCGGCTGTTCGGATGGATAGGTCTATTATCCTGCCGTTCAACCCGGCATAAAGACAGGGGGCGGTGTGCATGGATACTATTCTATAAAATTAACCTGTGGTTGAATAGGGAGAAATGGCCTATGTAAGGTATATTTTTCTTTGTTTCACCCGGATTTGCGGAATATTTCGCAATTTCTTCATTTTTTTCAGTAACCATAGTTTGGGAAGGGGTAATCCGGGCTGGGGGGGATCTCATCGGTTGAGGCCGTTGTTGAATATGCTGCGGGGACTCCATAAAAAAAGAGAGCCCCGTATAATTGCGCAACGCAGCTCTCTTGCTTGATTTGAAATTACAGCTCCAGCACCGTCCAGCCCTTGGGGAACCGGGTGAGCGTCCGGGCGCCGCCCTCCGACACGAGCACCTCATCCTCGATCCGCACGCCGCCGAGTCCGGGCACATAAATGCCAGGCTCCACCGTAAAGACGTTGCCGCTTTCCATGATGTCCCCGTTAAGGCCGTGCAGGGAAGGATACTCATGAGTGTCCATGCCAAGGCCGTGGCCCACGCGATGAACAAAATAAGGACCGTATCCCGCTTCCTCAA
>NZ_ASSC01000440.1 GCF_000520735.1 Paenibacillus forsythiae T98 | reverse complement strand
CCGCCGCAAGCGCGAGGACTGGATCGTCGCAACCAAGTTCGGCCATCATTTCAGCGGCTATCTCAAGCGGGAGCAACTGTGGAGCGCAGACGATGTTCTGAAGCAGCTGGACGACTCGCTGCGCGCGCTGCGGACCGAATATGTGGATCTGTACCAGTTCCATTCCGGCACCGACGCCGATTTCGACAACGACAAGCTGTGGAATATGCTGGATGCGCAGAAGCGGGCGGGGAAAATCCGCCACTTGGGCATTTCCATCAACACCGCGAATGACGGGGTGCATCAGACATCCTCCGCCCCGCAGATCGGCGCAGAGGCGATTCAGGTGGTCTATAACCGGCTGGAACGGCAGCCGGAAGAGAAGCTGTTCCCGCTGTGCAAGGAGCATAGCCTTGGGGTGCTGGCCCGGGTTCCGCTGGCAAGCGGATACCTTAGCGGCAAATATAAGGCGGATGCGGTGTTCCAGGCCAGCGATGTGCGGGCGAACCATGATGCGAAGAAGCGCGAGGGGCAACTGCGCATCGTTGCCGAAATCGCTGCGAACGAGGTGCCGGCGGGACTGGACATGGCGCAGTGGGCGCTGGCCTGGTGCCTGCGGCATCCGGCGGTAACGAGCGTGATCCCGGGCTGCAAGAATGTACCGCAGGTCGTCTCGAACGCCCGGGCCGCCGACCTGGATCTGGTGGCCGAGGGGTAGCAGAGGGCGGCAACGCAGCCCAAAAAAGCTTGCCGAAATGCTTGGAATTAGTCAGGACCGGACCAGTCAGATCAAGCAGAAATATGGACTCGGTAAAACCAGGTGAAACTCCTTTCTTATGCAAAATATATTTGCGTATTACATTAACACGTGCGCTGTTAACCGAAATCTGTAAATTGTGATCACATCTTATTATGAGATGATTTGTATTTTTTTCTATTTAATGTATAATGTAGGTATCTCTCAAGAAGGTGAGGAGCAATAATGAAAAAAAAAGTTTTGAGATCCGCATCTATAATTCTACTGGGAACAGGGATTGTCGGGTTATCTTGGGCTACAGCAAATTATAATCATGTACTTGCATCTCCTATTGGTATAGAAAAAACAAAGGTGGATTCGTCTAATCCAAAGACGGTGGCCAAAAAATATTTTGATGCCTTCTTAGCGAATGATATCGAGAATATGATTAATTATTCAAAAGATGTAAACTATTTAGATGAAAAAAGCCGTAGGGAGGGATATGAAGAATTTAAGCCTTCTCATTTAGAAAGTTATGAAATCGTCAGTTATCAAGAAGCTCGAAACGACAAAATAGATATTTTAGTGCAATATAAGTATTCTGACATGGATTTTTACCCCAAACTACCGTATAGCATAATTAAAGATGAATTAGGTTGGAAAGTACTTATTAAACCACTAATAGTAAATCTCAACAAAAATTCACCCGAATATGGAAATGTAAAAGAAGGGATTCCTATGTATAAAATAAAATTAGAGGGAAAGTGACATTTATTGCCTTATAATCTCTTGTTATATTATATAATGTATTTATTACCATCATTATTCATGACAGGAGATGTTGTTATTGAAAAAAATAATTCAAATGTTCGCAGTATTTTCCTTAGTCGGTTTATTAATGATTTCAAGTGTAAATGCAGCACAAGTCAACTCAACTGACTCTAAAGGTTTAGGTCAAGCTAGTCCCAAAACTGCACTGAAAGTAGCGAATGATTACTTTACTGCCTATATCTCTCAGGATGTAGAAGGTCAAATTGCTAATGCTGTCGATACAAACTATTTAGATGAAAAAAGCCGTAGAGCGGGACTTGTAGAATTTGCGGATGTAAACGTAACTGATTACAAAATATTAAGCTACAAAGAAGTTTCGGATACACAGATTGACCTTTCTGTTCAATTAGTCTATCCTTCTATCCCTAATTATCCAAGCTTGCCATTCAGTGTAATTAAATATGAGGATGGATGGAAAGTATTAATCAAGGCATATGATGTGAATTTAGACACAACTTCTCCCGATTATGGAACCATTAAAGCAGGTTTACCCCTGTATAAAAAAGTAACTTTTAATCAAGATTTAGTTCAATCCAGAACTGTTATGTTGGATTATTACGCATTTAGTGGTTTAGGACAGGGAACTGTTTTGCTCGGGGAGGATACTTTTAACATTGCTTCGGGAAATACAACGGTCACTATTAATGGATGGCAAACGGTAGACCAAATAATGACAAGTGCTTGGTCTCCTGGAGTGAAGTATGCGATTGTAACAGTTTCAGGTTCAACTACGAATTGGTTTGGTCAAAAAACTATTAATGATATTATTTCGCAAAACGATGTGTGGTATACTGAATATATTACACTAACCCAAGCCCCTATATCCAACGCTAGAATTCAAATAACAGGAACAGGTAGTTATTGCACAATGGAAGGTGCAGGGAACGTTTACGCCATCAATTAATGTAAATAAATTAAAGAACCTTCCACTATTTATACTTTTTGGAAGGTTCTTTTTTGATGATTATCAAATCGAGTGCGACATTTCTTACATCTCACATTACGCACTTTGCATCCAGTTGAGCCAGGGTATTTAAGCCCATTTTTAAAAGGGAAGTCACGCCTGTTGATTAACCACTAAATGGTAGAAAAA
>NZ_ASSC01000439.1 GCF_000520735.1 Paenibacillus forsythiae T98 | reverse complement strand
CGCGGAGCCAGCAAATGCGCGCGGGAAGCCCCTGAAACGCCACCTTGCTCTGCGCCAGGCGAATCCAGTTGCACAGCCCTTCATTGTCCGCGAATTCCCGGAGAATGACTTGATCGGTCTTGTAGATGTCCTCCGGATCGCCGGACAGCGCCGCCCAGCGGAACGGCCCCTTCCCCTCGCAGAACTGCGGCCGGATATAGGCCGGGACAAATCCGGGATAAGCGAAGGCGTCCTTGACGCCTTCATCAAACGCTGCCTGGCGCAGGTTATTGCCGTAATCGAAGGCGACCGCCCCCTGTCTCCTCATTTCGAGAATGGCCCGCACATGGACCGCCATTGAAGCTTTCGCCTGCCTGATATACAGTTCCGGCTTGACGCTGCGGAGCGCCTGCCCCTCTTCCGGCGTCAGTCCCGCCGGCAAATAGCCGTTCAGCGGATCATGGGCCGAGGTCTGGTCGGTCACGATATCGGGAACAAAGCCCCGGCGGAGCATTTCCGGCAGCACTTCCGCAGCATTGCCCACCAGTCCGATGGAGAGCGGCCGTTTCTGCGCCTTCGCTTCGGCGGCCATGGACAGCGCCTCGTCAAGTCCGGGCGCCAGCAGGTCGCAGTACCGGGTCCCGATCCGTTTCAGGATACGGGTGCGGTCTACATCAATGCCGATCATAACGCCTTCGTTCATCGTGACGGCCAGCGGCTGCGCCCCTCCCATGCCGCCCATACCGGCCGTCACTGTAATCGTCCCTTTCAATGTGCCGCCAAAATGCTGCCGCGCCGCCTCCGCGAACGTCTCATAGGTTCCCTGGAGGATTCCCTGCGTGCCGATATAGATCCAGCTTCCAGCAGTCATTTGACCGTACATCATGAGCCCCTTTCTATCGAGTTCGTGGAAGGTATCCCAATTCGCCCATGCCGGAACCAGATTTGAATTGGCGAGAAGCACGCGGGGCGAGTCCTTCGTTGTCCTGAACACGGCAACGGGCTTACCCGACTGGATCAGCAGCGTCTCATCCTCCTCAAGC
>NZ_ASSC01000438.1 GCF_000520735.1 Paenibacillus forsythiae T98 | reverse complement strand
TTGTAGCCTTCCCAGGTCATGAACGCAACGACTACGGGCGATAAAGATTCGGAAGGATATCACAGCGCGCTTTCCTTTGTGCCGGAGTCGCCGCTCCTGTACGAAGAAATGACGGTGCGCGAGCATGTGGAATTTACGGCCAGGGCCTACGGCGTCAGCCGCGCCGATTACGAAGCCCGCAGCCGCCGCCTGTCGGAGCTGTTCCGCATGGAGGATAAAATGGACAGCCTCTCCGGCCATCTCTCCAAGGGGATGAAGCAGAAGGTCATGATTATGTGCGCCTTTGTCGCGAGCCCGGCGCTGTATGTGATTGACGAGCCTTTTCTCGGCCTTGACCCGCTCGGCATCCGGTCCCTGCTGGACTTCATGCTGGAGATCAAGCAATCGGGCTCCTCCATTCTGCTCAGCTCTCATATTCTCTCCACAATAGAGAACTACTGCGACCGCTTTATCGTGCTGCATCAGGGCAGGGTCATCACCGAAGGTACTTTGGCGGAGATCGGGGCTGCCGCCGGCAAGCCGGGCCTGCCGCTGGAGCAGCTGTTCTACGAGCTGGTTCAGGGAGGGAAGTAGCATGAATCTCAGAGAGCTGCAAGGGGAGCGGCGCAGCCGGGCCGCCGCCAAGCTCCTTCCCTATGCGGGATATATTATCCAGAGCGGTGTAGCGGTTGTGCTTCTGTTCATCCTGATCGCGTTCTCGGCCTGGTACACTTCGGTGCTGAAGGATGTGCCCTCCGGCGTGCCTATTCACTGGATCATGCTGGTGCTGCTGCTGCCGGCTGCGGTTCACAGCGGCTTCCGCACCTATCTTGAGCCGGCGGATGCCGTCTTCCTGCTGCCGCAGGAGCACCGGATGCACGAGTACTTTGCACCGGCATGGATCAGGGGAACGGTTTGGAAAGGCCTGCGGCTTATTCTGGCGCTGCTTATTGCGTGGCCTTTGTACATACGCACGGCGGACTCGCCGAAATCTCTGTTTGTCACCGCCGCGCTGCTGCTAGGCGTAAAGCTTCTCTCCGCTTACGGCTGCTGGAGAGAGCTGAAGCTGGTCTCCCCGGCCGCTTCCGCCGGATACCGCCTGCTGCGCT
>NZ_ASSC01000437.1 GCF_000520735.1 Paenibacillus forsythiae T98 | reverse complement strand
TTTTCTACCATTTAGTGGTTAATCAACAGGCGTGATCTAACACATAATTATTGGAGTCAAGCATCCATTCCCTGACCTCTGGGGACTTTGCACCATAATATCTCCCCATACTGTTCCACCACGAGACAGCGTCAGTCAGATGTGCCATATCTGCTTGATCTAGAGGATACCACTTTCCATCACTCGCCATAAATTCCATTTCACCATCACGTGTTGTCCGAATTTTTGGTGGAACTTCATTTTTCATTCGCTCTATTACTTCTTTACCTGTTCTAGAGTTTTTTCCAGGTGTATCACCCATATATTCTAAACGCTTTGTGAGGCCATTTGGTTCAGGTAAACCCATTTCTTTGTTACTTGCATACACCCCGTCAGGACGGTGCCATCTTCCACTCGCATCTTGATAATAACCCTCAGGAACATTACCCGTCCCCTCAACTTCCGGAGGTTTCTTCGGCGGTTCTTTTGGTTTCGGAGGTGTACCACCACCCGACCCTTTGGCCCCTCTTCCCGCACTTCCCACCAAAGGCTCATCCCCAACCTTTGCAAAAAAGGTGGCACCTTCCGGTGTGGCCAGGACCCCGTAATTCTTCGGATTCAAATAACTGGAGCCGCGGCTTATCGCATCTGCCAGCTCGCTACCCGCATTTTTCAGCTTCTGCACCGCTTTACCAAAGCCGTTCATCACGGCCGAGAACCCTTCTTTGACCCATGTAGGTGCGATCTTGCCGATCCCTTTGCCCATGGCTCCCAGCACCTTCGCATCCAGCAGCCCTGCCGTCAAAAATCC
>NZ_ASSC01000436.1 GCF_000520735.1 Paenibacillus forsythiae T98 | reverse complement strand
GGCGGTAACGGTCGCCCCGGGAACGGGCTACCGGGTCATGAAGACTGTGGATGGCGGCACGAACTGGGCGCTCAAGCTGAAATCGGCCTTCAGCTATCCGGTCGGCGCCGAGATTTACGAAGGCGGCAGTCAAGTGTGGGCGCTGCTGTACGGCGAGTCCGGCATGTCCCAGACGTCGTATTCCCTGTATGCCAGCGCGGATGGCGGCGGGAAATGGCGGCGCGTCATCGCCCAGTCTACAGCGGGCGGCGGTCCTGCCCCGGGCAGCGGGAACGAGGGACTGGCCAAAGGCCCGGTCTCCGGCAAGCCCGGCAATATGCAGCTCGCCGGAGGCGGCGCCTTCCTGCTCGGCTATTCGCCGGCCGGAGATCAGGTCGGCGTGGGCCGGTCCTATACGGGCGGCAAGCAGTGGCGTAATCTGCCCGGCCTGCCGGGGGCGGGCGGCGTGATTTCTTTCACCGGCGCGAAGGAGGGCTGGCTTGCCGTCAGGGGGCTGGAGCAGTCCTCGCTGTATGCCACGCATGACGGCGGCTCCACCTGGGAGCGGAAGCTCTTTTTTAAGACAAAATAGGGCGGCTGGAAGGTAGGGGATACGGGCGAGCATGTGATTTTGCCCTCCGGTATGTTAAGATTCTTCATAAATACAGTGATTGAATTGGCCCGGCGAACTGGATATAGTAGTACAATGGGAAAGATACCGGAATCAAGGCCCAAGCGAAGCAGGCAGAACGGGAGGTGCCAGGGTGCCTGATAATCTTACGCATAAATATGGCGTCTCCGTCACGCTTATCAGCCGCCACGAAGGAGAGACAAGCATTCTTAACGTGAGCGGTGAAGCCGCGCATAAGGGGCCGCAGCTGTATATCCGTTTTGAGGAGCCGGGTCAAGGTCCGGATGGCGCAGGTGAGGCCGTTCGGACAACGGTCAAGATTCGGGATGACGAGCTGCGGATTATCCGCCACGGCGGCGTCCAGTCGGAGCAATCCTTCCGGAGCGGCGCGCGTTTACCCGGATTTTACCGATCTCCCTATACCCAGTTTAATCTGTCCACCGAGACAAGGGCGCTGGATATCTCGCGGCAGGGACGTTCCCTGACAGTGCAATGGGAATACGATTTATACGTGTACGAAGAGTTATCGGGACAGTTCGCTATCAGTTTGCATATACAGGAGGAACCTTTAGTATGACACAACGTCCAAATCCGCTTGACCTTATTAATGAAAAGGTGAAAGAAGCCATCGCCGACGCGGCTGTCGCGGCGGGCCTGGTTCAGCGGGAAGAGCTTCCGGCCATTGTGCTGGAAGTGCCCAAAGACAAAGCCCATGGCGATCTGGCGACCAACGCCGCCATGCAGCTTACCAAAATCGCCAAGCGCAATCCGCGCCAGATCGCCGAGGCGATCGTGGAGCATCTGGATGTAAGCCGGGCCTCGATTGAAAAAGCGGAAATCGCCGGTCCAGGCTTCATCAACTTCACGCTGTCCAAATCGTATCTCTATCCGGTTATCGCTCTTGCCCTGGAGCAGGGCGCCGATTACGGCCGCACAGACGCCGGACAAGGGCAAAAGGTCGAGGTTGAGTTCGTCAGCGCCAACCCGACGGGAAGCCTGCATCTCGGCCATGCCCGCGGAGCCGCCGTCGGCGACGCGCTGTGCAATGTGCTGGATTTCGCCGGCTACAAGGTCACACGCGAATACTACATCAACGACGCGGGCAATCAGGTTTCCAACCTGAGCCGCTCGATCGAGGTCCGGTATTTGCAGGAGCTTGGCCAACAGGCCGAAATGCCGGAGGACGGCTATTACGGCGAAGACATCAAGGGCTTTGCCAAAGAGCTTGCCGCAGACAAGGGCGATTCCCTGCTGGAGCTTTCGCCCGGCGAACGCGCCGCCTTCTTCCGTGCCTACGGGCTGGAGAAGGAGCTCGACAAAATCAAGCGTGATCTGGGACGCTTCCGCGTCGCCTTCGACATCTGGTACAGCGAGACCTCGCTGTATGAGACCGGGGAAGTGCTGCGGGCGCTTGACGCGCTGCGGGACCGCGGGGAAGTGTACGAGCAAGATGGCGCTACCTGGCTGCGGACAACGAAATATGGAGACGACAAGGATCGCGTGCTGATCAAGAATGACGGCACCTATACTTACCTGACGCCCGATATTGCTTATCACAGCGACAAATACGGGCGGGGCTATGACAAAATGATCAATATTTGGGGCGCCGACCACCATGGCTATATTCCCCGGATGAAGGCCGCGATGGCGTCGCTTGGCAATGATCCGGACAAGCTGGTTGTGCTGATCGCCCAAATGGTCAGTCTGTTCCAGGACGGCGAGAAGGTGAAGATGTCCAAGCGGACCGGCAAGGCGGTCACCATGGAGGATCTGATGGACGAGGTCGGCGTGGATGCGATCCGCTATTTCTTCACCATGCGCAGCATGGATTCCCATCTCGACTTCGATATGGATCTCGCCGTTTCGACCTCGAACGAGAACCCGGTGTTCTATGTACAATATGCGCATGCGCGCATTTGCAGCGTATTCCGTCAAGCCGAGGAGCAGGGCATCGTCCTGCCGGATCTTGCCGGAATCGACTACTCGAAGCTGACGGCGGAGCATGAATATGCCCTGCTGCGCAAAGTCGGCGAGCTTCCGGCCGAGATTGATCTGGCTGCGGAAGGCTATGCTCCGCACCGCCTGATCCGCTATGTATACGAGCTGGCGTCGCTCTTCCACAGCTACTACAAGGCCGAGCGCGTAATTACCGAGGATGCCGCCCAGACGCTGGCGCGCCTCGCGCTGCTCGGCGCCGTCCGCCAGGCGATTGCGAACGTGCTGCGCCTTGTCGGCGTAACGGCGCCCGAACGGATGTAGCGCCGGAACCGGAGGGGCTGCTCCTCGCGGGTCTGCCGCTCTTAAGTCCTGACCGTGATGCCGTCCTTCGGGGCGGCATC
>NZ_ASSC01000435.1 GCF_000520735.1 Paenibacillus forsythiae T98 | reverse complement strand
CAGCGTCGCACCCCGTGCGGGTGCGTGGATTGAAATATTCCGCACACCTCTATGTTATATTTTGGCATAGTCGCACCCCGTGCGGGTGCGTGGATTGAAATATCCGATACTGCCGATTGTTTGTATTCTGATTCGTGTCGCACCCCGTGCGGGTGCGTGGATTGAAATATCACCGTCTACACCGCAGCACTGGAAGAAGCCAAGCGTCGCACCCCGTGCGGGTGCGTGGATTGAAATGCACATGGGCTTGTTTCTCCTTTAGTTCTGAGAGATCGCACCCCGTGCGGGTGCGTGGATTGAAATCACGCCGGAGCAATAAAGTATTGCATAGCCAGTTGTCGCACCCCGTGCGGGTGCGTGGATTGAAATGTGGAGGGTTCTCGACATTAAAGAGTTCCACGCGAGTCGCACCCCGTGCGGGTGCGTGTGGATTGAAATCGCAATCAATCTCCTATACCATATGATGGATGAGGTCGCACCCCGTGCGGGTGCGTGGATTGAAATTGTCTCTGGGCGGATATATGGTCGGAACGTCGTTGTCGCACCCCGTGCGGGTGCGTGGATTGAAATAATCGACAAATTAATGTCAAAGCAATCTCCATTATCGTCGCACCCCGTGCGGGTGCGTGGATTGAAATCTCGTCCGTGAGGTCGCGCTCCTGCTTAACGATGGTCGCACCCCGTGCGGGTGCGTGGATTGAAATTGTCGATGCTTGCGAAGAGGCTAGAAAAGAAGGGGTCCCACCCCCTGCGGGTGCGTGGATTGAAATCACCGTAGGTCGAATCTGTACTTGAATGGTTAGCGGTCGCACCCCGTGCGGGTGCGTGGATTGAAATACATCCGGTAATGCAGCAATCGTAACATTCGGCATCGTCGCACCCCGTGCGGGTGCGTGGATTGAAATAAAGCACTTATGGAGTGGATTACACAGACAAATAGTCGCACTCCATGCGGGTGCGTGGATAGAAATGTTACAACGTCCGCAGTAATGCCGTATGGGAGCAAGTCGCACTCCGTGCGAGTGCGTGGATTGAAATCTTGTCGTACTCAGCCACTTGTCGGTTGTACTCAGGTCGCACTCCGTACGAGTGCGTGGATTGAAATCATGTCATGGGAGCCTTTGGCGCCAATGTGTTCAGTCGCACCCCGCGCGGGTGCGTGGATTGAAATGATGATTTGATTTTGCAGCAGAAAGAGGATTTTCTGTCGCACCCTGTGCGGGTGTGTGAATCAAAAAACGTCTGATCCAGTGTCGTTGACCACACGAATTGTGTCGCACTCAGTGCGCAACGTGGGTTGAAATTTCGCCGCCAGACATCGGAGACTTCGTATGCTGGCGGCGTGCCCTGTATGAATATGAAGTGAACTCATCATCCCCTTTTTGAATTATTTTTAACAAGCGAAAGCCTTCACTACGACTTAAGCTCACCCTTTGAACGGAAAATTTTCCGCACATTTCTTTTTCAGCTTCAGAAAATTTACCTGATGTGTCAGACTTATTTCCGTGCAGCAGTAGAATTCAAGAATCTAATCCGGTTATTGGGTGCCTTCGCTGGTGAAGGCAATTTGTTATTTCTATAGAGAAAGAGCGAATGAACGGATGCCATGCGATGCTATTTTTATAACCTTGAATTGGGAGTACTTTCTGCATATTAATGTATAAAAAATGAAATCATAGATAGTTGCATGATATTTTCATGAAAAAAGTAAGCGTTCACAGCTCTGTAACGGAGTTGAAGATTTTTGATGGAATTTGGATAATAATGATTGTTTTTTGCTCGATTTATGTTACTATATGGTCAGTTGGAGGAATGAAGATGCTAACCGAAGAACGCCACGGAATGATAATACAGCGCTTACAAGAGAAGGGCGTCGTCAAGATGCAGGAGCTGACGGATTTGCTCGGGGCTTCGGAATCAACGGTGCGGCGGGATTTAATTGATCTTGAGAGCCGTAATTTGCTGAAAAGGGTGCATGGCGGAGCTTCGCTGCTGCCCCATAAGAGCCAGGAGCTTGGCATGGAGGAGAAAACCTTCAAGAACATTCAGCAAAAAAATTCCATCGCCCGTTCGGCTGCCGCTCAGCTGCTCGATGGTGAATGTATTTATCTGGATGCGGGAACAACAACGTTAGCGATGATTTCCCATATTGACGCCAAAGATGTGACTGTCGTGACAAACGGGTTGTCCCATATTGAAGAGCTGGTAAGGAAGGAAATTTCCAGTTATCTGCTTGGCGGCATGATGAAGAGCCATACCAAAGCGGTAGTCGGAAGCATTGCGCTTCAGAACATGGAGAACTTCCGTTTCGATAAATGCTTTCTGGGTACAAACGGTGTAGACGCCGAAATGGGATACACAACGCCTGACCCCGAAGAAGCGCTGATCAAGAGACGGGCTCACCAGTTATCCGGCAAAACCTATGTGCTTGCGGATTCCAGCAAATTTGGGGAGATTGCTTTTGCCAAGCTGTTCGATTTGCGGGAGGCTGTTGTGATAACGGATACCGTTCCGGAAAGGCTGCGCCAATCCATTGCAAGTAAAACCAAAATAATTGAGGGGTAAATTATGATCTATACTGTAACGCTTAACCCTTCCATCGATTATATCGTGGAGGTTGAAGACCTGAAGCTCGGCGACTTGAACCGGATGAAGCGGGATTTGAAGCTTCCCGGCGGCAAGGGGATTAACGTATCCCGTGTGCTGGACCAACTGGGGGTAGACAATACGGCTCTCGGATTTCTCGGTGGATTTACCGGCCGGTATATCGCGGACAAGTTGAGTGAAGACTCGATCAAGAGCGATTTCGTGTTCGTAGCAGATGATACCCGGATCAACATCAAGCTTAAACACGGGGATGAGACGGAGATTAATGGTCTTGGTCCTGTGATCCGGGACGAGGAAGCGCAGCTGCTGCTGGACAAATTGTCCCATTTGCAGGAGAACGACATTGTGATTTTGTCCGGAAGTGCGCCGCCTTCTCTTGGAGGAGATTTCTATCAGAAGCTGATTCAAGCCTGCGGACAATCCGGAGCGGAATTCGTCATCGACACTACCGGCAAGGCTCTGCTTAACGCGCTGGACCATAAGCCGCTGCTGGTGAAGCCGAATCATCACGAACTGGCTGAACTGTACGGCGTTACGATTGAATCTCTGGACGAGATCATTACGTACGGCCGCAAGCTTCTGGAAGAAGGAGCGAAGCATGTGCTGATTTCTATGGCCGGCGAAGGCGCCTTGCTCATTACCGAACAAGAGGTGTATCGCGCTACAGTGCCGTCCGGGACAGTGAAAAATTCAGTGGGCGCGGGCGATTCAATGATAGCCGGTTTTGTCGGCACGCTGTTTCTTACGGGAGATCCGATTGAGGCATTCCGTGCGGGAGTTGCCTCGGGAAGCGCTACTGCATTCTCCGATGACCTGGCAACGAGGGAGGAGATTGAGCGGCTGCGTCCGCAGGTTGAAATTAACAAGCTCTAGTCACTCGGGGAGTTAATTTGGAAGATGTGCGATGCGCACTTATGAATTTAAGGGGAGTTGAACCTGAATGAGAATAACGGACTTGATGATCAAACAGACGATGATCATGGATTTGCAGGCCACAACCAAGGAAGCGGCAATCGACGAGCTGATTGCAAGCCTTGCCAAGCACGGCCGGATTAACGATCCGGTGCTGTTTAAGGAAATGATTTTGAAGCGTGAAGAAGAGTCCAGTACAGGCATCGGCGGCGGAATTGCCATGCCTCACGCCAAGACGAAAGCTGTCAATGAAGCAACGGTTGTATTTGCGAAAAGCGCCGGCGGCGTGGAGTTTGAATCATTGGACGGAGAGCCAGCGCATCTGTTCTTCATGATCGCCGCTCCCGAAGGCGCGGCCAATACGCATCTGCGTACGCTTGCGGCCCTTTCCCGGTTGCTGATTGATTTTGAATTCATCGAACAACTGAAGAATACCAAGACGCCGGATGAAGTAACGGCGCTCTTCGACAACAAACAAGCGGAGCAAGAAGCAGCCAAACAGGCGGAAGAGGCCGAAGCCAAAAAGGCAGAAGCAGCCAAAGCCGAGCAACCGTCCAAGGACGGCGTGATCGTCGGGAATCCAGACAATCCGGAAGCGTTTGTAATCGCTGTTACCGCTTGTCCAACAGGCATTGCTCACACCTTTATGGCAGAGGATGCTCTGAAGAAGAAAGCGAAAGAATTAGGCATTAACATCCGCGTCGAAACCAACGGTTCCGAGGGCGCCAAGAATGTGCTGACTCCGGATGAAATCCGCCGCGCAAGCGGTGTAATCGTTGCCGCCGACAAACAGGTGGAAATGGCCCGGTTCGACGGCAAGCCGGTGCTGCAAAGACCGGTAAGCGACGGTATCCGCAAGGCTGAAGAGCTGATTCGCAAAGCGGCTGCCGGCGATGCCCCGATCTACCAAGCTCAAGGCAAAGCCGCTTCGGGTGCGCCGGCTGCGGGCAAGACCAGCATCGGCGGCAAAATCTATAAAGATTTGATGAACGGTATTTCCCATATGCTGCCCTTTGTGGTTGGCGGGGGTATCTTGCTCGCCATTTCCTTCTTGTTCGAGCAGATTGCAAGCGTAGACAATCCGATTGTCAAGCTGCTGCAAACGATCGGCGGCGGCGACGGAGCCTTCCACTTCCTGATTCCGATTCTGGCAGGCTTCATCGCGATAAGCATCGGCGACCGTCCTGCGCTGATGCCCGGTATTGTCGGCGGCTTTATGGCGGCGAGCTCCAATGCCGGTTTCCTTGGCGGTCTTGCCGCAGGTTTCCTCGCCGGTTATATTGTGCTCGGACTGCGCAAGGTGTTTGCGGGCATCCCCAAGACGCTTGACGGTCTGAAGCCGATTCTGCTGTACCCGGTATTCGGTCTGCTCGTTACCGGCGCTATTATGTACTACTTGTTCGATCCGTTCTTTAGCTGGATCAACACGGGCCTCATCGACGTCCTGAACAATCTTGGAACCGGCAACGCCGTTCTGCTCGGGCTTGTCCTTGGCGGCATGATGGCGATTGATATGGGCGGTCCTTTCAATAAAGCGGCTTATACCTTTGCCATTGGCGTCTTC
>NZ_ASSC01000434.1 GCF_000520735.1 Paenibacillus forsythiae T98 | reverse complement strand
GGCGCGGGGAGCCGAAAGAGGAGGCTGGCGAGGCCACCCCTTACGAGGAGCTTTGGCGGCTCGACCAGACCGAGGAACCCGCAGGGAAGTCCGGGCCCGGACGCAAACCCTTCCCTCCGGAGCCCGAGAAGGATGTGGTCTGGTTCATTCAGCATTACTCCACTGTGCTTGAAGATTGGCAGCGCGACATTATGACGATGCTGCATGACGAGATGCTCTACTTCTGGCCGCAAATGGAGACGAAGATTATGAACGAAGGCTGGGCCTCCTACTGGCATCAGCGCATCATGCGGGAGCTGGACCTGACGCCGGAGGAGACGGTCGAGTACGCCAAGCTCAATTCTGCGGTCGTGCAGCCCTCCCGCCAGAGCCTGAATCCGTATTATCTGGGCCTGAAAATCCTGGAGGATATTGAGCGCCGCTGGGACCGGGACAAAATATTCGAGGTGCGCGAGCTGGACTCCGACATTTCCTTTATCCGCAGCTACCTGACCAAAGAATTGGTCGAGGATCTCGACTTGTACGTCTTCGAGAAGAAAGGGCCGGAATGGAAAATCACCGACAAGGCCTGGGAAAATGTCAGGGATCAGCTGGTGCAGGCCCGCATCAACGGCGGTTCGCCTTATCTGGTCGTGCAGAACGGCAACTTTGAGCGCAACGGCGAGCTGTACATCGTCCACCGCTATGAGGGCATCGAGCTGGACCTGAAGTACCTGGAGCGTACGCTGCCCTATATTTATTCGCTGTGGGGCAAGACCGTCCATCTGGAGACCGTCATCGAAGACAAGAAGGCCTGCTTCTCCTATGACGGCAAAAAGGTGCTGCGGAAGTTCGTCTGAGTTCATGCGGATGCACCACCAAAAAAAGACCAAAGGCCCGGGAACATACCGTCCCCGGGCCTTGCTTTATGGAAGCCGTTCACCAGATTTACTCATTCCCGGCATCCATATCAATGACCTCAACGTGCTTTGGCCCGGAACCGGCAGCCGGTGACGGACTGATCGCCGCTCCGAAGCTTGCCCCCGGCGCGGTGCCCGGCGATGAGCGGGGACTTGCAGCCGGCGATGGACTGGCCTCCGGAGCGGTCTTGGAGAACTCCACGCTGATCTTGCTGATTTTGAGCGCTTTTTCGGCGCCAGAGTAATCATTGGTATGAAACGAGGTCTTCAGATTGAAGGCATAGCCGTAAACCGTCTTCTTGTTGTGGAACCTGAACGTCATTCTTCCGCTGCTGTTCGGCTTGTCAATCATCCGTACGCTCTTGTGGCCGCTGTAATCCTCGAATTTCAGAACAAGCCAGTCGGCGGCAGCCATCGAAGAGGCATCATAGTCCACCTGGATATCCACATACGATTCCTCCGGCAGCGTGATGAACTGCCCGGCGGTAACAACGGTTTCCCCGCCGCCTATAAGCGGAATGACTTTATCTTTCATAATCACGATTACGCGATCCCCCGCCGAGGACTTGTCGATATAATTTTTATAGGTCAGGATTTTCTTCTTCAGCTCATCGTCCGACAGGGAGGTTCTCTCGTACTTGCCGCTGAACAGCTCCCCGTTCTCCGAGGTCAGGCTGTACAGCTGCCCGCTGTTATCCACCTGATACACGGTCCCCTTCTCAGTCGAATAGAAAACATCGCCATTATAATGGGAGGCGAACAGGACCGGCGAATCCCCGGTATATTTCCGGAATACGCTGCGGCCCGTCGTATAGTCGGCCAGGCCGGGGTCCGCATAATCCAGCAGCGAGAGCAGAATATCCTTCTGCCCGTACACGCCGTCGCCTATAATCTGACCGTCAATATCGGGTGAATACGCCGCGAATATCCCCCAGTTCGAGCCGTAAGGCTGGTCGTTCACCCCATGCGATTCGTCGGAGACGAACAGCACCAGCGTGTCCTTGGCGAAGCTCGAATGGTCAATATAATCGATGAACCCGGACAGCGCCTCATTCAGATAAGCCACCGCCGCCGCCTTGCGGCTCGGATAGTTCTTCGCGTAATCGTCCGTCACCGCATAGGGATGATGGGTTCCGACTGTCAGCATGGTGGCGAACCAGGGTTTGCCCTTGGCGTTCAGCTCGTCGATATATTTTTGCGATTGCTCGAAAAAGGCCTTGTCGTCCGGTCCCCATCCGAAGGGCACATAGGGGTTCTTGAAGCTCTCCCCCCCGATCACGGTATCGAAGCCCGCCGCCGTCATAAAATCACCCTTGGACATGTACTCCAGCTCCGCCGCCTGGATAAAGGCCGTACTATAGCCCCGGTTCTTCAGCAGCTTCGGAAGCAGCTCCTCCCGGTAACGGGGGTCTTGCTGCAAATATTCATAGGCCTTCGGCGTGGACGCGTCCAATTTGGGATAGTCGCCGCTGACCAGCGAGTACATGCCTCTGATCGTCTGGTTATTGTGAGTGATGTAGTTTGGAAGAATGAGACTATGGTCTTTGATTTTGTCCAGACTGGTCATTTGGATCTCGTTAGAGATGCCCAGAAACTCCTGATTGGCGGGCGAATAGGCGCCCGGAATGCCTTCCATGACGACCATCAGTATATTTTTGCCCCCCGTATGCCGGTTCAGCAAATATTCGCCGTCCTTGAGTCGCTGCGACGTGTTGATCTGCCGCTCGATATCCGGAGGATAGTCCGTCAGCGCTTCCGCGTTAAAGGTCAGCAGAGCTGCGGAATTGCGGATCGATGCCGATACAAAATTGCCGTTCTTCCAATCCCCGCTCGAATGAATGGCAATGGCAAGATAGAGAATCGACAGCCCGGCAAAGGCCAGCAAGCTGTACCTTCTTCTGTTCAAGGGAACTGGAGACAGCCTCCTCAGACCAAAGACCGACGCCAGCAGCGAGGCCATCAGAAGTATGGAGTAGACCGGGAAGCTCACATGGAATAACGTGCCTGCAATAAACTCCTTGTCCGACGCCATCGTAATATCCTTGAGATTAACGACATGGTCCAGCGCGTAGATGTATTCAACATTCGCCAAATGAAAGATACCGAGCGCCAGCGCAGCAAGATACGAAGCCATGAGATTTACCCTGGAAAGCGCATATAAGACAAGCAGGATGAATAGGCCGATCCCGATATCTTTCAGAGTTGGAGCATACAGCGCGTTAAATTGCACATCGATGTCCTTCTGCCGGTACAAGAGGATGCGCCCATAAGCAAAGAGGACGATAAATAGAATGGAGGGTATAATGTAAAATGGTTTTTTCATCGTATTCGCCCCCGTCAACTGTACAATGAATCTATTATATATGATATTGCGGCCGCAGAGCCGGATTTTTTCATATAGCCGCAAGATCATTGAACGTTCAAAAAGGACCGCTGACGGCAGCGGCCCTTTTTACCGGTTACGGCATGATTCAAGATGGTTTCACACTCAGCGGTTCAGCAGGCTGCCCACGTACCGGAGCAGCTCATTGGCGCAAATCGGGCAGTAGCCATGCTCCTCGATCAGACGGCGGGACACCTCGTTAATCCGCTTCAACTGGCTCTCATCCGGGGTTTTGGACGAGGTCGTAATTTTGACGATATCCTTGAGATCCGCGAACAGCTTCTTCTCAATCGCCTCCCGGAGACGGTCGTGGTTGCTGTACTCGAACTTTTTGCCTTTGCGCGAATAAGCGGAAATCCGGATCAGAATTTCCTCCCGGAAAGCCTTCTTCGCATTCTCCGAAATGCCGATTTGCTCCTCGATGGAACGCATCAGCCGCTCATCCGGCTCCATTTCTTCATCGGTCAGCGGGTCGCGGATTTTGGCCCAGTTGCAGAACGCCTCAATGTTGTCGAGATAGTTCTCGAACAGCGTCTTGGCCGATTCTTCAAAAGAGTAGACGAACGCCTTCTGCACCTCGTTCTTGGCCAGCGTGTCGTATTCTTTCCGGGCAATGGAAATAAAGTTCAAATAGCGCTCCCGCTCCTCCTTCGTAATCGAAGGATGCTGGTCCAGACCGTCCTTGATGGCCCGCAGCACATCCAGCGCGTTCATGCACTCCAGATCGCCCTTGATCAAGGCGCTTGAGATCCGGTTAATGACGTACCGGGGGTCGATGCCGGACATGCCTTCGTCCAGGTATTCGTTCTGCATCTCTTTGAGGTCGGCTTCCTTGTAGCCCTCGACTTCTTCGCCGTCGTACATCCGCAGCTTCTTGATCAGATCCATGCCCTGCTTCTTGCTCTCCTTGAGTCGGGTCAGGACGGAGAAAATCGCTGCGGCCCGCAGCGCGTGGGGCGCGATATGCACATGCTTCATGTCGCTCTGGGCAATCAGCTTGGCGTAGATCTTCTCCTCTTCCGACACCTTCAGGTTATAAGGCACCGGCATGACGATCATCCGCGACTGGAGCGCCTCGTTCTTCTTGTTGGAAATGAACGCCTTGTACTCCGTTTCGTTCGTGTGGGCGACAATCAGCTCGTCGGCGCTGATCAGCGCGAACCGCCCGGCCTTGAAATTGCCCTCCTGCGTCAGCGACAGCAGGTTCCACAGAAACTTCTCGTCGCACTTGAGCATCTCCTGGAACTCCATCAGTCCGCGGTTGGCCTTGTTCAGCTCGCCGTCGAACCGGTAAGCCCGGGGATCGGATTCCGACCCGTATTCCGTGATGGTCGAGAAGTCGATGCTGCCCGTCAGATCGGCGATATCCTGCGATTTCGGGTCGGACGGACTGAAGGTTCCGATGCCGACACGCTCCTCCTCCGACAGCAGCACCCGCACGACCCTTACCTTCTCGATATCGCCGCCATATTCATTCTTCAGCCGCATCTGGCAGGATGGGCACAGGTTGCCCTCAATGCGCACGCCCAGCTCCTTCTCGATCTCCGGACGAAGCTCGTTCGGGATCAAATGCAGCGGCTCCTCGTGCATCGGGCAGCCCTCAATCGCGTATACCGCCCCTTGCAGTGTACGGGAATACTGCTCCAGCCCGCGCTTGAGCAGCGTAACCAGCGTCGATTTGCCGCCGCTCACCGGACCCATCAGCAGCAATATCCGTTTGCGCACATCCAGCCGCCGCGCGGCTGAATGGAAATACTCCTCGACCAGCTTTTCGATAGCCCGGTCCAGTCCGAAAATCTCCTGCTCGAAAAATTTGTAGCGCTTGCGGCCGTTAATTTCCTCGACACCATGCGATTTGATCATGTCATATACCCGGGAATGGGCCGTTTTGGCGGGAGTGGGATCTTTTTTTAGCAGTTCTATATATTCCTTGAAGGTTCCGCTCCACGCCATACGTTCGTTCTCTGCCCGGTACGATGCTATACGTTCAAAAATGTCCATTGCTCGCTGCCTCCTCACCTTGCTCTCTTGTGACCCTCGCGTGATGTCTGTTCGGGCTGTGCCCGCCTGCCCTCGCCAATGTCCGCCTGCCTGCCGCCGTCCCTTCCGACGCTTCCGCCGCCCAGCGGAGTTCGCATTCGAAAAGTGTAATACATACCTATGCGGGAAGCCCGAAATACTGACCTCTTTTTTGATGTGCTATAATAGAGAATCAGCTGCAAATGTAACAAAGGAGACAAACTATGGCGGTGAAGCGCGAAACAGAGCTGTATGCTCCTTTAAAAAATTTTTTTGAAAAACAAGGCTATGAGATCAAAGGCGAGGTGCGTTCCTGCGACCTGGTTGGCGTCCGGGGCGACGGGGAGCCGCCGCTCATTGTGGAGATGAAGAAGACCTTCAACCTTTCCCTGCTGCTGCAAGGGGTGGAGCGGCTCAAGCTTAGTCCGGCGGTGTATCTGGCGGTCGAAAGGTGCCGGGAG
>NZ_ASSC01000433.1 GCF_000520735.1 Paenibacillus forsythiae T98 | reverse complement strand
ACCCCCCGCCTGTACGGCTATGACAATATTCCGACTACGCCGATTGAAGGTCCGACTACACCGGGAGGATTGACAAGACCGCAGGCGCTGCGCCGCGCACTGCGCAGACTGCTGTCGGACGGCGGCTATCAGGAGGTTCTTGGTTATTCCTTCATACAGCCCGAGCAGACCGCTCTGTTCCCTGCCCTGACCGAAGGGGGCCTTGCGGTCAAGCTGGCCATGCCTATGAGCGAGGAACGCAGCGTGCTGCGGACAAGTCTTCTCCCTCAGCTTCTGGATATCGCCCAGTACAACCTGAACCGCCGCCAGAGCGATCTGGCGCTGTTCGAAATCGGCACCGTGTTCGTGACCGATGAGGAACAGCTGACCCGCCAGCCGCGCGAGTTTCAGACGCTGGGCCTGCTGCTGACGGGCAGCCGGTCGGCGAAGCAGTGGAATGTGGCCGCCGACCCTGTCGATTTCTTCGATCTGAAGGGAGCGCTGGAATCCGTATTCGCTTATCTTGGACTGGACAACGCCGTCGTTTATGAAGGCGATTCTCCTGCCGGGTATCATCCCGGCCGCTCGGCTTCCCTGTATCTGAACGGAGAGGGAGGACGGGTGAAGCTCGGAACCATGGGGCAGATTCATCCCGACCTGCAGCGCAAGCAGGACCTGGAGGATACGTATGTGGCCGAGATTTTGCTGTCGCCGCTCTATGAAGCGGCGCGGACCTCGCTGCAGTACGGCGAGCTTCCACGTTTCCCGGGCATGGAGCGGGACATTGCGGTGGTAGTGGATTCGGAAGTTCCGGCGGGCCGGCTGTTGGAGGCCATTCGTGAGCAGGGAGGAAGCCTGCTGCAATCGGCGCAGGTATTTGACGTATACACCGGCGGCAAGCTGGAGAGCGGCAAGAAGAGCATCGCCATCTCGCTGCTGTACCGCCATGCGGAGCATACGCTGACCGACGAGGAAGTCTCGGAGGTTCACGACAAGGTGTTGGCCGCGCTACAGCAAAGTTTTGGCGCAAGCTTGAGAAAATAGCAGGAATTGTACAAAGCCGCAGCGAATCCATTTAGAACCCGGAGTCGCTGCGGCTTTTCCCTCTTTGGAGGATGCGGCTGCGACTAACGCTTTAGGGAAGAGAGATTTTTGCCAAATGCCTGCGGGTACAGCTACAATAGAAGCATGGAGCAGCTTAGAATCCGCATACACATAAAGGAGGGCACAACTGTGGCAATGGACCGGACTCGTGTCGCCGTGGAAATTTATGGTACTTCCTATAGACTGGTTGGAAGCAGTATTGAATATATGAAGGAGGTCGCCCAATATGTGGACGAGCATATGCGCGCGATTTCCAAATCGCATACCCGGCTGGATACGCCGCGTATAGCGGTGCTTGCCGCCGTGCATATGGCAGAGCAGGCCATACAGGCGCAGGATCTGAGGAATGAATTGAACGTGCTGACCGGAGAGCGCAGCTCGCTGCGCGCCGAAGTCGCCCGGCTCCTGGAGGCGCAGCGGCAGCAGCAGGAGGAACTGGAAGGGCTGGCTGCCGAGGCCCGGCAGGAATCGGACCGGCTGATTGCAGAGGCCGAGGCGGAGCGCAAGCGGCATCAGGAAGCCGAAGAGCTGGAGCGCAGGACGCATGAAGAGCTGCTGCGAAAGGCGGAGGAGACGGCCGCAGAGATCAGGCAGGGATTTGAGGAAGAGCTGGAGCGCCGGGAGCTGGAGCTGAGGGAGCTGCGGGACAGGCATGAGCGCGAACTGGCGGAGAGCCGGGAAAGCAAGCTGCGGGAGCTTGGACAGGCCGAGGCGCTGCGCTTGAAGCAGGCGGAGGAATGGACAGCGGCGCATCGCCTGGAGCTTGACGAGCTTCGGGCTGCGCATACGGCGGAGCTGGCCGAAGTCAAGGCGCGGCTGGAACAAGAGCTTGCGGAGATGAAAGCTGCGCTTGGCAGGGAACTCTCGGAAACGAAAAGCGTGATGACCCGTGAACGGGAGGAGGCCGTTGCGACGCTGAACAAGGAGCTTAGCCGTGAACAGGAACTGCTGCAGCGTGAGCTGGCGAAGAACAAGGAGCTTCGGCAGACCTTGGGCAATCAGGAGCACCGGCACAAGCATAGCACGCAGGAGCTGGAGAAGCAGCTTGGCGAGCTGCGCGGCACGATCAGCCAGCTCCAGGCGAAGCTGCGCTCCGAGGAGGCGGCCTTGAAGACGGAGCGGGAAGCGCGGTCCGGGCTGCAAAATCAGCATAACGAGGCGCTTGTGCGTGAAAAGCAGCTTGAAGCGGAGCTGCAAGCCGCAGGAAGTCTCGGCGATCTGTTGCAGCAGGAGCTTGCGGAACTTCGTCAGGTCTATGAGCTGTCGAAGAGCCAGGCGGAGGAGCTTCGGAAGTCTCTTGGCGAAACCTCCGAGGCTCTCGTCCATACCCGGGACGAGCTTGCCCGGGTAACGGCCGAGCATGCCGAGTGGAAGGCGGCGGCAGGCAAGCGTCAGGAGGAGATCGGCGAGCTGGAGGTTAGCTTGCTGGAAACCGGGGAGAAGCTCGAAGCCGTGCAAGGGGAGCTTGACAGACTTCGCGGCGAGGCCGAAGAGCTGTCGGCTTCGCTGGAACGTGAACGTGCTGTCCGGAAGGAAGCCGAAAGCGCCGGAGAGGCGCTGAAGGTCAGGGAAGCAGAGCTGGAGTCCGCTCTGTCCGGCTTGCGTGAGCGGCACGAGGAATTGATTATGCAGTACGATGAAGTGCTGCAGGATGGAGAACGGCAGCAGGAGCGCTGCCGTCTGCTCGAAGAGGAAGCGGAGCAGACTGCGCTTCGTCTGGAAGAATTGTCCGAA
>NZ_ASSC01000432.1 GCF_000520735.1 Paenibacillus forsythiae T98 | reverse complement strand
GGCGGCGGGGCCCGCGCCGGCGGCGATAACGGTGAAACCGTCCGCGCCGCCAAGTCCGCGCCGGACGGCTTCCGCCTCGGCCTCCACGGCGGTTACAATCAGGACGCCGGGGAGGGCTTGTCCTGGCTCAGATAAATCTTGTGCTCCGGCATAGCCGGAGCCTCGGGGGAAAGTCACCGCGCAGCCCTCCTTATATTATAGAAGATATCTTTTTTCGCAAAGAAAAGGATACGCCCTTTTGGGGGTCAGGTCAATTTCGCGGCCTATGGATAAAGCGCCTCAGGTTTATTTCGCCGAAAGTGTTGACAAAATAAAATTAAGGATGTATATTTATCTTAACTTAAAGATAATTATCTTAAAGACAAATAAACGACACCAAGATGACTGAGAGGTGATTGAAATGAGCGGACTGAAAGAAGAATCGATTGTGGCTGGTGGAGTGCCCGGCCGGGATGAGGCGGCATCGCTGAAGCTATTCGTGGTTCTGTCCAAGGCTTACCGGAGTCTGATGGACCGGGCGGTCAAGGATATGAAGAATTACGGGCTGTCGTCCGCCGAGTTTATGGTGCTGGAGGTGCTCTATCACAGAACCCGTATTCCGCTGCAGCAGATCGGAGAGAAGATTCTGGTCACCAGCGGAAGCATCACCTATAACATCGACAAGCTGGAGAAGAAGGGGCTGCTAAGACGCGTTCCCTGCAGCGAGGACCGCCGCGTGACCTACGCGGAGATTACCGAAGAAGGCCGGAAGCTGTTCGACGAAATCTTTCCGAAGCATGTAGCGATGCTTCACGGAATGATGGGCGGCCTTGGCACGGAGGAGAAGGAGCAGGCGACCGAATGGTTGAAGCTGCTCGGGAAAGGGGTCGGCTCCTAGCTTGATTGCCGGGAAGACCCATATATTTTTGCCAAATATCTTAAAGTAAAGATTATTAAACACAAGAGAATGGAGAGAATAAAAATGATTAGTGTTGGATTATTGTTGATTCGTTTGTTTATCGGTGTTGCCTTTATCGGTCATGGTGCGCAAAAGCTGTTCGGATGGTTCGGCGGCTACGGCCCGAAGGGAACGGGCGGCTGGATGGAATCGGTCGGTATCAAGCCGGGCGTGGCGATGGCGGTGTTGGCCGGCATTCTTGAGCTTGGGGGCGGGCTGCTGTTCGCTGCGGGGCTGTTCACGCCGGTTGGAGCTGTGATGCTGATCTTAGCCATGGCGGGAGCGATGAAAGTGCATTTGTCCAATGGTTTCTGGGCCACTGCGAACGGTTATGAATATCCATTGACATTGCTTGTTGTGGCGGCGGGTGTCGCGCTGGCGGGCCCCGGCTCCATTTCGCTGGACCATCTGTTGTTCTGATCGATTGACCTTCTAATCCCGAAAGGAGAATGATTATTATGACACTTCAAACGGCAGGCATTCATCATATTACGGCGTTCGTTCAGGACGCGCAGCGGAACGCGGACTTTTATGCAGGCATTCTCGGACTGCGGCTGGTGAAAAAAACAATCAATTTCGACGCGCCGGAGGTCTATCACCTGTATTTCGGCAATGAAAGCGGTACGCCGGGTACGATCATCACATTCTTTCCTTCGCCTATAGGACGCAAGGGAAGAATCGGCAGTGGCCAGGTTGGCGTGACGACCTATGCCGTGCCTGCCGGTTCACTCGGCTTCTGGGAAGAACGGCTGAACGCGTACGACATTCCTTTTACCACCATTCAGCGCATCGGGGAGACTTATCTTTCCCTGGCTGATTATGACGGCCTGCGGGTCGAGCTGGTGGAGCGGGAGGAAGGGCCTTTAAGCGCCTGGTCATTCGGCGGGATTCCGGTAGAGCATGCCATCAAGGGATTTGGCGGAGCGGTGCTGTACAGCATCAATCCGGCGAGCACTGAAGACACGCTGGTCCATACGCTCGGCTTTGAGCGGATAGCCGAAGGAGACGGTTATGTGCGCTTCAAAGCGCAGGGACCGCTCGGCAACATTGTCGATATCAAGAGCGACCCGCTGCCGTTTGGCGCGGGGGGCAGCGGCACGGTGCATCATATCGCCTGGCGCGCTAAAGACGATGCGGAGCAGCTGGAATGGAAGGACTTTGTACAAAGCCGGGGCTTCCATGTAACGCCGGTGCAGGACCGGAATTACTTCAACGCCATTTACTTCCGTGAAGAGGGCGGCATCCTGTTCGAGATTGCGACCGATCCTCCTGGCTTTGCGAACGACGAGGAAGCGGATCACCTGGGCGAAAAGCTGATGCTCCCGGCATGGTATGAGCCGCACCGGGCGGAGATTGAGCGCAATCTGGCGCCATTTGTGGTGCGGGAGCTGGAGGTGAAGGCGGAATGATTCATATTTTCCGGCAAGGTTCGGATGCCTCGAAGCCGACGCTGGTGCTGCTTCACGGGACGGGCGGCAACGAGCACGATATGCTGCCGCTCGCCGACATGCTGTCGCCTGGCTCGTCCCTACTGGGTATCCGGGGCAATGTGCTGGAGAACGGGATGCCCCGTTTCTTCCGGCGCTTGTCCGAAGGCGTCTTCGACGAAGCCGATCTGATCGCGCGTACGCATGAACTGAAGGCCTTTCTGGACGAAGCGGCGGTAAAATACGGCTTTGACCCCGCCCGGCTTGTGGCCGTAGGATATTCTAATGGAGCCAATATCGCGGGCAGTCTGCTGCTGCATTACGGGAACCTGTTCGCTTCGGCGGCGCTGCTGCATCCAATGGTTCCGCTGCGAGGTCTTGCCCCTCAGCCCCTCAGCGGTGTGCCCGTCTTCATCGGCGCGGGCGTTAACGATCCGCTCGTTTCGGCAGCGGAGACCAGGGAGCTTCATGAGCTGCTGACCGGCGCGGGCGCGGAGGTCACCCTGCACTGGAGCAACCAGGGGCACCGGCTGAGCGCCGGCGAAGCTGAGGCGGCGAAGGACTGGCTGGACAGCCAAAGCTTCTGATACATGATGCGCCGGGCGCCTGCTGGGCAGCTCCGGGACCGTCCTGAGCCTCCTTCAAGGCCGGGGCGGCCCGTTTCATATATGGAAGAACGCGGGATCACGGGGGAAGACGCGATTCTGCGTTCTTTTTTAGCATGACAAAATAACGATATTGATATTTGTTTGGATTATCGCCTGTGCTATGATAATACCCGGAAGGGGGCGGCGAGCAATCCAATCAAAGGCCAATAGCCCATAATAATGAACGATTGCTCTTAAAGTATCATGACGAATGATTTGCCACTTACGAAAGACATGATTCTGGATGCCGCTGAGCAGGTGCTGCGCCGTTATGGACCCGATAAAACCTCCGTTATCGATATAGCCAAATCGCTTCAGGTCAGTCATGGAACGCTGTATCGGCATTTCGCGAGCAAAGCCGCTTTGCGGGAGGCTGTCACGGAGAGGTGGCTCGACCAGAGCATTGCCGGGCCTTTGGAGGGGATTGCGGGCACGGCCGAAGGGAGCGCAGCGGAGCAGTTGCGCTTATGGCTGGAGGCGCTTATCAAGAAGAAGCGGGATTACGCGGCGGAGGACGCCGAGATGTTCGCCATGTATGCGGCCGTTACGCTGGAGCGAGGCCCTATGCTTACGATGCATGTTGATCGCTTGATGAAGCAGATTGCGTCGATCATCGAACGCGGCATGCGGGCGGGCGAGTTCAAGCCGGGCACGGCGGATGCCGTTGCCAGATCGGTGTTCCTGGCGACGGAGAGCTTTCATCATCCGGCCCACGCCCATGAATGGTCATCGGAGACGGTCGACGAGGATTTCGCTGCGGTATGGAGTCTGCTGCTCTCCGGACTTAAGTAAAATACGCCTTTTAGAACAGGCCGGGGTTCCCGCTGCTTGTTTCTAAGAGGCGTATTTTTTGTGAAAGGGACTAAAACAACTTGCTGAATGACAAAAATATATTTTTGTCATTTGACATTTGATATGTGCCACTCTATAATCAAAACCATCAATAGGCATAATACCGGGCGCTTGGGCGCCGGGGCGCATCGCCCTGGACCTGGGGGATTGTTAGAGCCGGACGTATTTTGGGTAACCCTACAAAAAAAGGATGGGATATACGGGTGGAAAAGAAGCTTGCAGGCAAAGTCGCTTTGGTAACGGGCGCATCGCGGGGAATCGGACAAAAAATCGCGGAGGAGCTGGCAGCGAATGGAGCCAGGGTTGTCGTCAATTACGCCAGCAGCCCGGCTAAAGCGGAGGAAGTGGTAGCCGGAATCAAGCAGAGCGGCGGAGAAGCGGTGGCGATTCAGGCGGATATCAGCAAGGTGGCGGAGATCGAAAGCCTGTTCCGGAAGACTTTGGAGATTTACGGTCAGGTGGACATCCTCGTTAACAACGCGGGCATCATGATTACGAAGCCGATCGCAAGCGTAACGGAGGACGATTTCGACAAGCAGTTTGCGATCAATGTCAAAGGGACTTTCTTTGCTACCCAGCAGGCGGCGCTGCACATGAAGGAGAACGGGCGCATCATTAACTTCTCCACGTCGGTGGCGGGCCAGATGTTCCCGACCTACAGCACCTATGCCGGAACGAAGGGGGCCGTGGAGCAGTTCACCCGCCAGCTGGCGAAGGAGCTTGGACCGAAAGGCATTACCATTAACGCGGTTTCACCCGGTCCGGTGAACACGGAGCTGTTCACTGCCGGGAAGACGGAGGAGCAGATCAAGGCCGTAGGCAGCTCCAATTCGTTCGGACGTCTGGGCGAGCCGGAGGATATTTCCAAGGTGGTGCTGTTTCTGGCCAGCCCGGAGTCGCAGTGGGTGACGGGTCAGACCGTTCGCGTTAATGGCGGATTTATTTGAAAAAAGGCAGCGGCTGCTCCGGGACATGTGATATAGTCCCGGGGGCCGCTGCCTTTTTGTCGGCGTGTGATACAAGCTGCGGCTATAGCCGCTCCGGCAGGAGAGCAGGCTCAACATTCGGGGCGCCTCGCCGCCGCGACGCATCGAGCATCACTTTAATGAGCAGGATGCACAGAGCGATGTTCAGCAGCGCCGAGAAGAACAGCAGGAAGCCGATATGGCCGTCGCGGCTGGTATAACCGTAGTAGACGGCGTATGTGTTGAGAAAGATCGTCGCACTAAGGCCAAAGGCCAGCCACAGCAGGCGCTTGTCCTGGAACCGGGTGTAGGCCAGCAGCGCCAGCGCCGCCGCCGGGAACAAGTAGCGCTCATGCATGCTCGACGAGAAGGTGAACACGCCGGATATGAGCAGCAGGGCGGACAGCGAGGCGAACGCCGCGCTCCGGCTGCGCAGGTAGAGCCAGCCGGACAGGAGCGTGGCCGCGATGATGAAGATCAGGCCCCAGACATGATAGCTGAGGAACAGAAGCGGCGACGCAGAGTTCTCATAGTTGGCTCCGAGCAGCCCGAACAGGTTGAAGGCGTTCACCGAGGCGTAAGGGTACTCGTTCACCGTGCCGCTGTACAATTGGTAGAGCCACAGCGGGCTTGTGCCCGGAGAGAAGGGCAGCGCGACGATCACGGTTGTCACGGTGGCTATCGCCGCCGCTTTCAGCCAGGGCCCCGGCTTGCCCGTCCGGAGCAGCGCGAACAGCAGCACCGGCGCATAGATGATGCCCTGCGGCTTCATCAGAATGGAGAGGGTCAGGAAGAAGGCCGCCCAGCCGAGCTTCTGCCGGGTCATTGCAAATATGGACACGACCACGATCATTGTGAAAAAGGAATCCACCTGTCCCCAGAATGTGGCGTTGATCAGCACCGCCGGGTTGAACATGTAGAAACCGGCAATCAGGAAGGCTGTCTCGAACCGGAGGTAGCGGCTCGCCGCCTTGTACAGCAGAAACGCGGTAACCGCATCCGCCAGGATGGAAGGCAGCTTGATCAGCGTCAGGAAAAAGGGCTGAACCTGCGGCAGCGCGACGATTTTGCCGGTAGCATACAGAATGTACATGTAGAGCGGCGGATAGTCGCTGGAGCTGTTCTCGTAAAAGGCGCCGAGGCCGTCCGCCGCCGTCTGCGCCCAGGTTGTAAAAAAGCGGATGTCGCCCCGGTACCCGGAAATCCACGGGGCGGCGGCAAGCTTCAGGCACAGGCCCGCAGCAAGCAGCAGGCCGATGACAAGCCCTCTGCGGCTTTCGTTAACGTGCAGCCTGCCCGTGCTCGCAGAGTGGAAGGCCGCTCCCAGCAGCCCGGCGAACAGCGCCGCGTAGACGGCCAGCGCGATTCCGTACTGCCCGTCGCTTCCAAAGCCTGCGCCGCCGTTCATCCCGGAAGGGCGTGTAAAGCCTGCGCCGCTGCCCGCCATGTTCTGCGAGCTGCCCGGCGCCATGCTCTGCCCGGCGCCGTCCTGTCCTTCACCGGAGCTGTACCGGCTGCCGCTTGCTGCGCTCAGCGAATCGACTCCGTCCGCTGCGCTCTCCCGTCCGGCCCCGGAGACTGCGCCGGAGCCGCCGCCCGCCGTGCCCTGCCAACCGCGCGTCGATCCATCCTGCGCTCCGCTCCGGCCTCCCGGAAGCTCGCCGCTCTCGCCGCCGCGAAAGTATGCTCCCGCGCCGCCGCTCTGGCGCGTGAAGGCGCCGGAACCGGCGGCCCCGTCGCTTACTTGTGCCAGGGAATAGACGCACAGGCCCAGCGATATGAGCAGCGCCAGGGTCAGGGCGGCGAGCCATTTATGATTTTTGATCAGACTCAAGGACTCTTCTCCTCTCATTCTTGGCTTTAATTTACGGTCATTATAAAAGCCCGAGCTTAAGAAATCCTGAAAGGCAGAAGCACAGATATGAACTCCAAAGCAAATGGACTTCGTCCCGCAGCTTTATACCAAGCTCCTCATCCCCCTGTACGGCGGGAAGCGAGGGGCTTTTATTTTTGTCCAGGATGGTAAAAACCTCAAGGCGCGGCTCGTCTCAAGCGAGGGTGCCGGTTTTCTGGCGGTGGCGGCTATGATACACTTGGAACAGCCTGATTTCATATAAAATGATTGCCATTGTATCGCGGTGAGCTTTTTTCAGAGGATTTCAGGGATATGGAGACGGCTGCCGTCTAACAGTATAGGTACTTATTCATAACCGCGCATTTTCGGACCGGACAGGGTGAAAGGCGCGGCTTAGGCAACCAAAGGCAGGTAAAGATATGCATGTACATAAACCACGACTGGAACAACTGAAGCTGGTGAGGCTGCTGATCTCGATTTATCGCATCAAGGCGGTGCGGGCGCTGTTTCCGGTGCTGATGATCGCGCTTGTATATTGGGAAGGGCAGCATGAGCTTAGGGGAATCCGGCTTGCCCGGACGCTTCAGGAGCTGAGGCGAATCCCGGCGCAGGATATTTTGCAGATGCTGGGGGCGTCGCTGGCGGCGGTGGCGGCAATGAGCGCTTATGATTTTCTGATCCGCGCCCACTTTCGGATGAAAGTCGGGGTCTTTAGCACCTTCCGCTATTCGTGGATCGCCAATACCTTCAATAATATGATCGGCTTTGCCGGTCTGGCGGGTGTCGGTCTGCGTACGCTGCTCTACAAAAAAAGCGGGGTGCCAACTTCGGTTCTGACACCGGCAATCGTTTTTTTATCCCCGGTGATGATTACGGGTCTGTCGCTGCTGTCCTGGGCCAGTCTGTTTGGCATTTTGCCGGCGGAGGGGCTGCTGGACGAGCATCACTGGCTGGTATTCGCCGTCTGGGGGATGGCGCTGTATCTTCCTCTATTCGTCATGGTGCAGCGCTCCTCGCTGTTCGCCAAATGGATCAACCGGGGAGGGGGGAGGACGCCGTGGATGACGGTATACGCCTCGGTCGGTTCCTCGCTTCTGGAGTGGATCAGCGCGGGAATCGCCTTTTCGGTGATCGCGGAGCATCTGCTGGGAGGGGTTCACTTTCAGCCGATGATGAGTCTCTACGTGATTGCGGCGATTGCGGGCATCCTGAGCATGGCTCCCGGAGGCATCGGCGCATTTGATCTGATCGCGCTGCTGGGCATTCAGCAGATGGGGTACTCCAGCGAGCGGGCGATGGCCGTGCTCGTTATTTTCCGGCTGTTCTATTTCGTCATTCCCTGGCTGGTCGGGCTTGTGCTGGCGGCGCTCGAAATCGGGCAGCAGGGCATACGGCTGCTGCGCAGCTCGGTCGTGGACACCCCGCTGAATACCTGGCAGAGAATTTGGGGCTGGCCCGGACAGTATACCTTTCTCAGCGATCTTGGCGTATGGGCGCTCGGCAAGCTGGTGCTTGTCGCCGGCCTCCTTCTGCTGCTGTCGGCGGCCACGCCCGAGCTGTTGTCCCGGCTGCGCTTCATGGAGAGCCTTCTGTCGCTGCCGATCATGCGAATCTCCCATCATTTGGCCGTGGTCATCGGCTTCATGCTGGTGCTGCTGTCCCGGGGCATCTCGCTGCGCATCCGCAGAGCCTATATCTGGTCAAGCATTACGCTGGCTTTTGGCGCGGTATTCGCCTTCGCCAAGGGGTTCGATTACGAAGAGGCGCTCTTTCTCCTGTTCGTTGCCTTTCTGCTGTGGCTGTCAAGATCGCGCTTCTACCGGGTCAGCGCGCCGGTTTCGCGACACAGCCTGCTGTGGTGGCTGCTGCTGACCTCGGGCATCGCCCTGAGCTTCGATCTGCTCGCCAGCTACTCGCACCGGGGTTTCTTTAAAGCGCTGCGGCCCGGCGCGGAGCCCGAGTGGCTACAGCACCACGGCCACTTCGCGTATACGGCTGTGGGCGGGCTTGTGGCCGCGTGGCTGCTGCTCTCCATGATTATGGCGCTGCGGCCCAACCGCCGCGCGGAGGCGCTGACCGCGCCGCCGGACATGGACCGGTTGCGGCGCTATCTGAGGACGGAGCCCGGCAACGCGCTGACCCATATGCTCTTCACGGGCGACAAGAGCTTCTACTGGGCGCAAGGCGGCAAGGTCATGCTTCCGTTCGCGAAAGTGCGGGACAAGGCGGTCGTCCTCGGAGACCCGCTCGGCCCTAGGAGTCTGGTGAATGACGCCATCAGCGAATTCAGGACGGAGGCTGACAGATACGGTCTGTCCGTCGTCTTCTATCAGGCGACGCCTGGTTTCCTGCCGATCTACCATGAGCAGGGCTATCATTTCTTCAAGCTTGGCGAGGAAGCGCGTGTGGAGCTGGGCGGATTCACCCTTGGCGGCAAGAGACACAGCGACTTGCGGAGCGTGAGCAACCGGTTTGTCCGCGAAGGCTGCCGGTTCGAGCTTGCGGAGCCTCCGCATTCGCCAGAGCTGCTGAATGAGCTGCGTTCGATTTCCGAGGAATGGCTGAGAGGCAGGGCGGAAAAAGGATTTTCGCTCGGATGGTTCAACGAGTCTTACTTGCAGCTTGCGCCGATCGCCCTGCTCCGGGATGCCGGAGGCGCCGTCACCGCCTTCGCCTCGATTGCGCCGGGCTATGACAACGGAGTTGCCGTGTCCATCGACCTGATGCGCCACCGCCTGAAAAGTCCGAACGGAACGATGGATTTCCTGTTTATTTCCATGCTGGAATGGGCCAAGGCTCAGGGGTACAAGAGCTTTAACCTTGGAAACGCGCCTCTGTCCAGCGTAGGACGGAACGCGGGCTCGCTTCGCGAAGAGAAAATGGCCCATGTCGTGTTCAAGCACGGCGGCCATTGGTACGGATTTCTGGGCCTGCGCCGCTACAAAGAGAAATTCTCGCCGGAATGGGAGCCGCGCTACCTGGCTTATCCCGCTTCCCTGTCTCTCCCCGTTCTGACGCTGGATCTCGTTAGACT
>NZ_ASSC01000431.1 GCF_000520735.1 Paenibacillus forsythiae T98 | reverse complement strand
GGAACGCTTGAGGGGATGTCTGATGGAGGAGCGCCAGCAGCCGGTTTAGTCTTTATCGGGGGAACACGTCTGATTTTAGGCGCTTGTTTATGTTTAAAATGAAAAAAGCCTGGATAATTTTCCGGCTGCTCAAGTAAATATGGGACTACGATATTTCACCAAGACTTCAATCTAAATGATAACAGAACCCAAAAGAATAGTCTAGTAATTTCTAGGTCAAATGTTAACATTAGGGTACCGGTAAAAAATTATGTGGGTGCGCACAGCTACATGGGATGGAGCCAGTCAATGAAGGGTTTAGACTTAAGTGAGGAGTTTTATTGGGAGATCGTAAGGCCAATATTAGCTTGTCGTTTCCCACAACTGTTGGAAAAACATGCTGCTGGATTAATTGGTTATGGCTCGGATGTCTTAGGTTATGATGATGATTTATCAAGAGATCATGAGTGGGGAGCGAGATGCTACATTTGGTTGCTTGACCCGGATTATGAGGAGTACGCTGCATGCCTTAATCAAGCATTTGACGAAGGAGCTCCAATTTTATACAAGGGGTATCCCGCTCGTTTTTCCGTAGATGATTCTAATGAGGTGCTTGTACCATATAATGGAAAGACCAATATACATCATGTTGCAATTACTAGTGTTTCTCGGCATATGCGAATCCAATTGGGACTACATACTTCGCAGCTCTCTATATACGATTGGTTAGTAATTCCTGAACAAAAATTGATAGAGTGGACAAGAGGAAAAATTTTCACGGACCCTATAGGTGAAATAACTGAAGCACGAAAGACTCTTTCTTATCTGCCCGAAGCTGTATGGAGGTATAAATTGAAATATGCATGGAGTGCATTTCGTCTTCTTTATGTGGCAAGGCTCACGGATATTAGAGGAGAATCATTATCAGCCAGGTTACTCATAAACAGAATGGTAGAGAAAGCCATTCAATTGCTCTTCCTCTATAACAAAAGGTATCGACCGGGTACTTACAAATGGATTTCCAAGGAACTGGCCCAGATCAGTCCTCTAGCCAATGAGTCGATTGAACTTCTTGAAGGGATCTTGATGGAACCCTGTGTTACAAAAGCAGTTGAACAAATGGAGAGTGTATTAGCGAGACTAGTAAAACAACATAACGATATGAAGTTGACGGAATATATCGAACTTGAACCGCCCATCTTCTACGCAAGAGGTTTACAATCCTATTCTTATATTAATATAGAGAATGCGTTATTTTCTTCGTTGCCTAAAGAACTTCAACATCTTGAAATACCAGGGTCTTTAGATCAATTTGTTACAAGTGAACATATATTGGTATGGGCAGAGCATTATTCAAAATTCAAGCCAATATACAGTGCAAAGTCCGACATGGAAAGAACGGGAATAGGGGATAGGATGGTTTAGTCGGCTTGGCAGTTAATTATGATTAACATTGAGCGTACAGCATTGATGCACCCAAGGTGAACAGTTTTTGGGAAAAATCCGATATAAAGTAAGGATATATTAATTCAAGTTACTTAAAAGGAGAGTCTATATTGCCTAATCAATTAGTAAAAAATATCATCGTGTTTTGTTTGGTTCTCGTATTCTTACCGGCATCATCCATTCGAGCCGCATCCGTCATTACGGACCCGGCTTTGGCGAAAGCCATTCGAGCGGAATTAAAGCTGTCAGCTAATAAAGAGTTGGGGGCCGGTGATTTGCAGAAGTTGAAATCTTTGTACCCGATGGATGTACAAGATAAAATTACCGATTTGCAAGGACTTGAATATGCCGTTAACATGCAGAGTTTATTTCTGCCCGGCCAACATATAAAGAATATTACAGCGCTCGGCAAGTTGAACAAACTGACGTCTTTGGCTGTTGAAGGGAATCAGATTACAGATCTTTCACCGCTTTCCGGGTTAAGTTCTCTGCAAAAACTGGTTGTTGACGATAACAAGATAAAAAGTCTAATACCGTTGAAGAATTTACACAAGCTGACTGATCTTCTTGCCAGCAACAATCAGGTGGCAGATATAAGTCCCATTCAGAAATTGAAGTTAGAATGGATCATGCTGAGCGGAAATAAAATTCAAGATTTGACGCCGTTAAAGAATCATCCTACATTGGAGCATCTTTATCTGGATGGTAACCTCATCCGGGATATTGAAGTGCTCGAAACGATACCGAATTTAAGAGAAGTATCTTTGGCAAACAACCCGCTGAATGAGCAAGCGAGGCAGGTTGTCAAACAACTAGAGAGCAATGGCGTCATTGTAGATTTGGGAAATAACGATATGACTAAGCCGGAGGAGATTCAAGTTTCTCTCGATGGGGAGTCGGTTGATTTCGAAGTCTCACCGTTTATAATAGACGGCAGCGTGATGGTTCCATTTCGAACCATATTCGAAAAACTTGGCTTAAAGCTTACATGGATCGAAGATACCCAAACCATAATTGGAGAAAAAGAAGGCATTACGATAAAGATGAAACTGGGTCAGCAAAGTGCCGATGTTAACGGAAGGCCGATATCGCTTGCTGTAGCACCGACAATCGTATCAGATAGTACCTTCGTGCCATTGCGGTTCGTGGCCGAGTCCTTAGATGCTAAAGTTGAATGGGACGCCAGTCGACAATTAGCAATTATCAGTAGAAAGTAGCGGTTCGTGCAGATTATCCTACACCAGCTCCATGTACCCATAACATTGTGCTTCAGGCGCTTGGTCAATCTGTGCATGCAGATCCTCCTTTTCTGCCTGTCGTATTGGCTTTGAACAATATGCCGGGGCTGAACCTGTCAGCTTCGGTTATCAATAGGACGTGCCTTTTTACAACTCTATAACATCGCCATGTTAAGCTTGTTTAAGAGGTGATCCTTAGTGGCAACAATTCTGATCGTCGAGGATGAAGTTCCAATCCATGAGCTAATCAAAAGAAATCTGCAATCGGTGGGACATACATGTATTTCCGTTTTTGATGGAAGGGCAGCCCTTGATAAGTTGGCACAGAATGATGTGGATCTCGTATTGCTAGACATCATGCTTCCGGAGATTGACGGGCATGAAGTTTTTCAGCAGATTCGAGGGACGCCTACTATTTTCCTGACGGCTCGAAGCAGCTTGTCGGATAAAGTGAAGGGTTTGACACTTGGCGCTGATGACTATCTGGCCAAGCCCTTTGAGATGATGGAGCTGCTGGCGCGGGTGAATGCCGTGTTAAGACGTACCAAGAAGGAAAGTAAGGATTTTGAACTGGATGGGGTAAAAGTCGATTTTGAGAGCAGGCAAGTATTTCTGAATGGTTACCCGGTTGAATGTACACCCAAAGAATTCGATCTGCTAGAGGTGTTGGTTAACAATCGCAATATTGCTCTATCTCGGGACAAGCTGCTGGAGCTGGCTTGGGGCTATGACTATGTGGGGGATACGAGGACGGTGGATGTTCATATTCAGAAGCTGAGGAAGAAGCTCGATATGGACTGTAGAATTAAAACGGTCTATAAAATGGGATACCGTCTGGAGGTATAGTGATGAAATCACGGACCTTCTTGCTCACGTTTATTCTATTCCTATTGTTTTATTATAGCGGTATTTTAATAGCTTCGGCTGTGACGCTAAAGAGCAATTTGGATAGTTCAAAAGATCGCAGTCTCAGAGAACATTATTTTATCGTATCGTCCTATGCGAAGGATTTGAATGCCTTGGAGAAAAGGGGGGCTTCCGTCGATGATGTAATTGGATCACTCTACCGCTCTTACTTTGACTTTTATAGCAAACAAAAAGTGATCTTGGCCATTTCTAAAGAGGGTCAACAGCTTTATACGGATTTAATGGCAGAGTCTGCTCCTTTCCCCAGAACACCTCTTATTTCGAAGACGAGTGATCGTCTGGTTTCGACTGAAAAGTTCAAAGGTAAGGAATATATCAGAGTAGTGGGTGCTATGCCTGCGCCATACGATACATACGTGCTTGCCTATTATTATGATGTATCCGACATCTTCTCCTCATGGAACAAAATGACGGTTATGTTGCTTTTGAGCGGGATTTTATTGTGCGGATTGCTGGCAGTCTGCTTATTGCTCGTATTGCATCGCGTGTTCAGGCCACTTCAGCAAATTTCCGCTGCTTCCAGAAGCATTGCGCAGGGACAATATGAGAACCGGATTGAGGTTAAGGGCCATGACGAGCTTGCCGAGATGGCGGGGAGCTTCAATCATATGGCGGAGGAAATTCAGAGTCAGATGCTGCAATTGGCTACAATTGCAGAGCAGAAGCAGCAATTCGTAGATAATTTGGCTCATGAGCTGAGGACTCCTCTAACCGCCATTTATGGATATGCAGAATATATTCAGAAGGTTGTTCGCACAGAAGAGGATAAACTATTTGCGACCCATTACATTATGTCGGAGAGTCGCAGACTTCAGAATATCGCCCATCGTCTGCTGGATATGGCAACTTATCGCGGAAATAAGATCGAGCTCAGCAACGTTCATATGGGAGATCTGATTCGCGGGGTTAAGCAATCAGTGTCCATGAAGGCCGCAGAACAACAAATTCAGATGATCTATGAGTGTCGCTTCGATACGTTATTGTGCGATGCGGATCTGATGCATGTTCTGCTCGTGAATTTGATCAATAACGCGATGAAAGCATGCGGTTCGGATGGAATCATCAAGCTGGTCGCTCAACTGGAGAATGAGCATAAGGTAATCTCTGTCCAGGATAATGGCAAGGGGATGACGGAGGAGCATCTTGCTCATATTACAGAAGCGTTCTATCGAGTAGATTCCTCTCGCAGTCGCTCTGGTGGCGGAGCGGGATTGGGCCTGACCCTTTGCAAGCAGATTGCAGTTAATCATGAGGCAGAGCTGAGCTTTTCTTCGGCACCGGGTAAAGGCACACAGGCGAAACTAACTTTTACAAGTCGATAGTAAGTTCATAATGGTTTGATAACCGTGCGTTTATATACTTACAACTGTGATCGATCACGTCATGCAAATGAAATAAAAGGAGATCGAATGAGATGAGCATAGTCAAAGGAAAGGAAATGAAAACAATCGCAATTGGAGCCGTAGCGGCAATCGCGGCTGCTACGTTGGTGTCCGGCGGTATTAGTCAAACGGTAAGAGCGGCAGAAGTCGGTAAAACGCAAGTAGTCCCTACCAGCTACAGCGTACCTTATTCGGGAGCCGCTTACAGCAACGTACCTGCGGATTATGTGAAGAAGGAGTACAAAGTAAAGTTCGTTGGTCAGGATCAGTCAACCGTGAATGATTTGAAGGGAGAAGAAGCTGCGGAGCTTGCCAGCCAGAACTTGTGGCGGATCTTCCATGCCGAACTAAGCGGTCAAACGCTGGAAGTGACTTATCATCCGATTAGTACAACAAATCTGCGCGCGACGTGGGCTGTTCATATTAAGATTAATGATACGCTGTCGTATGATTTCGCTCTTGATGCAGTAACTGGAGAGAATCAATTGGTAGCGAAGAGGATTTATCACAAGGCGGATATTCGTGAGGGAATGGATAAGACTTTGCTTAAAGACAGCCAGAAGTATCAAGCTCTGGCGAAAGCAGCAACAGAAAAATATCAATTTGTATCCGGCAAAGTGACATCTGTCGAGTATATTTCACAAGGATTTCAGAAGAACGAAATAGGCGCGAAGAATTCGGATATCACCCTCCAAGTAAAATCAGACAAGGGTGAGGCGGCTCAGCTCACCTTCTCCAGATACAATAAGGAACTGCTTTCGGTGGAATATAATGGATGGCTTCAAGAAGCTGAGAGCTATCAAAAATGGATCGAGCAAGAGGAGACAAATCAGATGACAAATATACTTATTACAGACGAAGTCATTAAGGAAGTCCAAGAAAAGGGCTCACCAATAGAAATAAAAGAGTAATCAAGAGCAGGATGAGTCCAAACCGCCATTTATCCATAGTTAAGCTTATAGGGCACCCTCGCAGGTGCCCTTATTGTTAGTTAATTTCATCCGCCTATTACAGAATGGACTTCGCGCTTCCCAACGTTCGCACAAAAGCCTCCAGGTTGTCTGTTATAAACCCGGTATTTTTATATCCGGCATCGGCAATCCTATCCTTGATATCTTTGAGAAACTCAGTCATGCTGGCAGTAGAGGCATTCCCGAATCTGTTGTCACTGGCGACGTCCCCGATCTGTTGGGCTGTTCCCTCTCTGTATTCCTTCAACCAATCCTCACGAGTCGATGCTTTCTTAGCGAAGCTTCGCAAGATGCTGCTCCAGTCTTTTCCGTTCACAATAGCTTCCTGTAGCTTGTCCAGCGTTTCCGGCTCGAATTTCTGCATCATATCAGTCAAATCTATATAATCGTCCGGAGCTCCAATAGGTCTTTGCGGGGGTGTTTCGTAATGGATTTCTTTCGTTTCAGGGTCTACGGTTCTGGTTTTGGAGATGGCTCCGATTTGACGGATCGTATTCATAAATTCCGTCGCTTCGTCATCTTTCATGTAATTGTCCGCGATATACTTAGCTTGAGTGAGTCCCAATGCTAATAACGCTGCTCTTTCCTCTTCTCCGGTTACGTCTGTAATGAAATTGGATTGAATGATGCCGTAAGCTGCTTCCTTCACCTCCGAGGGTTGATCTTTGAGAAGGCGATTCAGCGAATCATTGATTCGAACGGTTCCAAAATATTTAGCCGAATGATTCACAATATCGGATGCCGCCAACTGTCTGGCCGCCGGGCTGATTTCCACTGTATCGGTGTCATGCGACAGTTCGGGTATCGTGCCTGTGACCAAGGCCGGTTTATCGGCATGCTGCTTCGAATTTATGTATAAATTCAAGTCATGCTGGGTCGAGCTGTAAATCTTCATCATTAACCCACCTCTATCCATAATATCGGAATATTATTCTATATTTTTTATATTAATGGACAAAAAAAGCAATAGGCAGTTTACTCCTCCGGATTTTTTTGTAAAATATACTTTACTTTATGTATAGTTTGTTTTACATTATGTTTATCAGGTTTTACTTTAGTCAATAAAGGAGGCGTCGTGAATGACTTATCAAGAAAAGAAGAGTATCGTATCGTTAATCAGCACCATACTCATTTTTGTAGTTTATTGCCTGTACAGGTACCCAGAGTATCCCGAAGAAGCGCTGAATTCAAAGGAAACCCTTCATTACTGGGGATCCTTCGTCCTCGTTTTGACTTTGGTTTCCATCGCAGCGCATATCGTGATCAGCATTATTTTCAACATCGTCTTCCGAATGACGACGCGTGAGAAGGAACCTACATTCGCGGATGAACTGGATAAGCGCATTGACTTGTTGGCCTTCCGGAATTCATTTGCTGTGTTTGTCATTGGTTTTCTTCTAGCTATGGGTTCCCTAGTTATCGATCAGCCCTCGAAGGTGATGTTCATCATCCTGATCGGCTCCGGATTTCTTTCGGATGTAACCGGATCCCTATCGAGGCTGTATCACTACAGGAGAGGAGTTTAAGATGGGTAAAAATCTTGTTGGGAATCATATAAGAAAATTACGATTTAACCATAATGAGATGACCCAACAGCAGTTAGCGGACAGGGCGGGTGTAACCAGACAAACGATCGTGGCTCTGGAGAAGGGCAACTACTCCCCGTCATTGGAATTGGCTTTTCGAATTGCTCATGCCTTTAACTTGCCGTTGGAAGAAGTATTTTTTTACGGGGAAAATAAGGAAGGAGAATGGTGAAAATGTATTTTTCAACCAAGACAGCATCAAAAATTGTGGGTGTTCTGTTTATCCTTGCAGCCGTTACATCAATCATAGGGGGGCTTATCTTATACAAGCCAATCCTAAATGATCCAGATTACCTGATTCAAGGTTCTGCGCACGCTAACGAGGTGGTGCTTGGTGCAGTCATGGAATTAATCCTTGTCATTTCGGCGGTAGGCACTGCAACCACCATGTTTCCTATTTTGCGAAAATTCAATGAAGTGATTGCTCTCTGGCATGTTTGTTTCCGCTTTTTGGAGGCTATTGTTATTACGGTCGGGGTCATCAGTGTACTGTCCCTGTTGACCTTAAGCCAGGACTATGTAGCAGCGGGGGCCCCGGATATCGCTTCTTATCAAGTTTCGGGTAAATTGCTAAAAGCAGTGCATGACTATACATTTTTGCTTGGACCTAATTTCTTTCTAGGAGTTAATACGATGATGTATAGCTATATTTTTTATAAATCCAAGCTTGTACCCAGGTTCATCCCCGTGTTGGGTTTGACAGGGTCCGGACTGATTTTACTTGCTGCCTTGTTAGAAATGTTCGGGGTCATTGATCAAATCTCTGCATGGGGGGGCATCTTAGCGCTTCCGATATTCGCCAATGAAATGACTCTTGCGGTGTGGCTCATCATGAAAGGTTTTAATGTATCTGCAGTCCCTTCAAGCAGACCCTAGAAACTATGGGATTTTTGCCCGCGCCGCTATACTAATACGAATTATAGCCTCGAATCCTGTCAACGTAGAAACAATTTGGGTACTTTTTGATTTCGTCCTACGAATGATACACCGAACCTCATAAATAACGGCAACGATAAAAATGAAGAGACCCATCGAATTTCTAGTTTCGATGGGTCTTGACTAACAATTCTAATATACGATCAAACGTGTCATCTAAGGAAATGTTTACTTAAAAGGGGGAAGCTCGCTCTACCCCGTAGCCTATCGTTCCGTTATAGTATCATCCGCGAGTTGCACAGCCTTCCAGCAGGAACGGATTACTTCCTGCACGCTGTCGCCGGTTAATTCGAAGATACCTTGCAGATGGGCCTTCAAAATGTACACTAATGTCCCGTAATGCATCTGCACCATCAGCTTCGGATTCAGGGGGATAAACAGCTTCTGCTGAATGGCTTCTTCATACAGCTTGTTCATAGGGCCGCACCAGCCATCTGTATAGACTGCCTGCTTCACCTCGTCATAAATGTAAGGCGAGAACGAATACTGCTCAATAAATTGAAAGCCTTGAGGATATTTTTGACCCAGTTCGACAACCCGATTCCAGCCTGCTTCGAACTGTTCACGAATCGTTCTGCCCTGCAATAAACCTTCGCGCACATACTCTCCGTTGAATGTGACAATGGCTTTGTACAGCTCGTTTACGATATCTTCTTTACTTTGAAAGTAATGATAAATGTTCCCGGTCGATACGCCCGATTCCTTGGCTATTAACGACATTGAGGTAGCCTGTAATTCCTTCCGAATGATAATGTTAAGCGTCGTTTCGAGGACAGCTCGCTGCACCTTGTTGTATTTTTCAAACATTCAGTTCTTCCTTTCCCACCATCAAATCGAACGTTCATTCCAATTTGTCATCACATAAAATTATTAGCCATGGTCTCCAAATAAACTTCGATCGGCACGGAGTTTCTAAGAGCCATCAGGTCGTTGCCTGCTGCACCGATAACGGTACGGAATTTCTTGCTGTCCCCCGTCGCCAGAGCGACAATGGCATCCACGATAATTTGCGGGCTATCCAGACGGCTGTTGGTATCCGCGGTATCCATTAAATTTTGCACTTTCGCCATCAAATCATCGTAGTCTTTAATATTCTCGTCCCTGTTCCAAGTGATACTTTCCCTAAAATTATTTCCAGTAGATCCGCCCTGCTCGATCAATCTAAGCTCGATATTGAACGGCTTCAGCTCGTAATAAAGACCTTCCGTCAATCCTTCCAAAGCGAACTTGGACATGTTGTACAGCGATCCAAGCGGCACCGCTGTCGTGATCCCCATGAAGGAGCTGATATTGATAAACATGCCCCCTCCATTAGCTCTGTAATGCGGCAAAAATTTACGAATAACATTGATGGGTCCCCGCGCATTAACGGCGAACTGCCAATCGATTGCGTCCTCTTTGGCCAGATCCAACGGACCGTAAGTGCCCATACCTGCATTATTGACGACGACGTCAATTGTCCCGAATGCGGCTATGGCTTGTTCCACGGCCACTTGCACCTGCTCCACTTTGGTGACATCCAGTTTGATCATGAAGAAACCTCCAATGTATAAATTGAACATTCATTCTATATGCAACAACAGAATTAGATCGAATGTTCATTCTAACCCTATTATAGAGTAATCCGTTTGTCAACGAACGATTCATTTCTTCGAGTGTGTTCAAAACCTCATGATTCCGGGGTCGGCCGAATACAGCGACTTCGGCGTCTTCAAATAGACAAACGAGTCCGTGTTTTTTACGTCGGGAATATTGCGAATCCTTTGAATGATTTCCAGTAGGGAGTTTGTGTTTGAGTAGGCTACTTCAACGATAATCTCATATTTCCCCGCGCAGATCGTCAAAAACGTGATTTGTTCGTATTCGGCAAGAATGTCGGCAACCTTTTCGATATTACCCGACACCTGGATGCCTAACATGGCTATTTGGGCTGCATTCAATTTGATTAAGTTGGGAATCGCTACGATGCGGATGTACCCTTCCCGGATCAGTCTTTGGGTTCTAACGCGTACCCGAGTCTCGGACAACGATACATATTGCGCCAGCTCCCGGTATGATGCACGTCCATCATTGGTCAACATCCGAATGAGTTGATGATCCACCTCGTCAGGAACATACTCATGATTCATAGCTTTTGTCATAGAGAATCACCTTTATGTATTTGTTTTTGAAGAAATCTAACGATATAGACGAAATTGATTATATAGATTTTCTAATTTTATCCCATTGTAATTGTAATAACAATTAGTATTTTAATTTTTAACTGAATTTCACGAAAAATGAAAAAGCGAAGCCCGAAAAATCGGCAGCTCCGCTATGTGTTCATAACTTTAAACGCTATTTAGATTTGAGTCCCTGCAACCTCCCCAGAATCACCGTCGCTTCAGCCCGTGTCAACGCGGCATTCGGTTCGAAACGGTTAACGCTTCGCCCGTTCATCAGCTGCGCCTGCGTCACGGCCAGGACGGAAGCCGAGGCCCATTTGGGAATTTCATCGCTGTCGGCAAAACGAACTCCTGATTGTCCCTCCTGTGCCAAACCAGCGGCTTTCCCGAGCAGTACGGCCATCTCCGCGCGAGTGATTGACCGATTCGGACGGAATGTCCCATCCTCGTAACCGGCAACGATACCGAGATGAACCGCTGCTGCGATTTCCTCCCTCGCCCATACCGGAATATCCGCCTGATCGGTAAAGTTCAGCCCACTGTTACTCTTCTGCAGTTGCAGCGCTCGGACGAGTAATCCGATAAATTCCGTTCGTGTAACGGGATCATCTGGGCGGAACTTCCGATCCGGATCGCCTTTTATAAGTCCCCTGCTGAAAGCTCCCTGGATCTGCGCCTCCGCCCAATGTCCTTTGATATCCTGAAGCGCCGCAGCTGGATTCGGATCGCCGCCGGATGAACCACCTGCAAGCAACGAAGGCGTCAGTTTAGGTGCCTTGCGGTGCCGTGTGGATTGTTGAAAGTCATAAGCAAGGCTGAGCAGCTCGGCATCAGCGTACTTCGAACCAAGCAAGCTGAGCCCGACGGGGAAGTCGTCGGCGAACCCTGCCGGAACGGTTACAACGGGGCGTCCGGTGTAGTTAGCCCAGCCGCAATGGGTGCCGAACTGTTCCGGGTCGATGAGTACGGCAGGGTCTTCGTGGACGGTCGCCGGTGGAGCCGCAACGGTCGGATATGCCAGTGCATCGAGCTGGTATTCGGAGAAAATTCCGTCTACGCCTTCCGCGAACTTATTCCGTGCGTCGACTGCGGCAGTGAAGCCTTTTTCGTCGCGCGGCTGTTTGTCGTCCCACGACAACCATTCCTTAGCGGTTTTTTCCATATTGGGGCTGCCGGCAATGATGTCGCCGAAGTTGATTTTGTCGAAAGGCTCGGTCAGTGCGGTCAAGCCCGCCGGCCACTCCGCTTTGGTGCGTACGAAGTAATCTTCGTGTCCGGTCGTCGCCCAATACGATGCGTCCGCAGGGGCGTAGGTGTTCCACCAGCTCCGATTTAGCTGGATTTTCACAACTGTGGCGCCTTGAGCTTCCAGCTCGGCGACCGCTTCGTCGACAACCGAGAGGGTGGCATCGGATTCGGTACCGGAGATATAGTCGTATCCGCCGAACGGCGCGACTACGTACCCGATCCGCGCGCCCTTGAGAGACGTATCGGACAGCGAATCGACATAGGATTTCGGTTTGTTGGCATCCGCTTGAGCGGTCCAGGGGTCCTTAGGATCGGTTCCGGCGATCACGTCGAGCAGCATGGCCGCGTCCTGGACCGATAGCGCAAGCGGTCCGACCGCATCGCCGAGCGGGTTGTAATCGACCCCCGCCATGGAGCCGAGTCCGACCGTCGGACGGAAGCCAACCAGGTTTGTAAACGCGGAGACGTCGGTAATGGAGCCGCAAGACTCGGTTCCGAGGCCAATCGCCGCCAAGCTCGCGGCAACTGCGGCACCCGTGCCGCCGCTGGACCCGTTAATATTTTTCGAGAGGTCGTACGGGTTATATGTACGGCCGTGGACGGAGCTGACGGTGTCCCAGAACATGGCGAACTCGGCCATGTTCGTCTTCCCCAAGATGATTGCCCCGGCGTCTTTAAGCCGCTTGACGACGGTCGCATCCTCAAGCGGTTGGTAGGTGGCGAGAGCTTGATTGCCATGGCTTGTAGGCATATCGGCCGTATTAATGTTGTCCTTTACGAGAACGGGGATGCCGTGCAGCGGGCCGCGAACCTTACCGCTCTTACGTTCGGCGTCCAGCTCGGCAGCTTGGGCGAGCGCATCTTCGTTGAGCGTCACGATAGTACCCAAGCCTGGCTTGCCGTTAATCTCTTTGTCATAGGCTTTGATCCGGTCCAGGTACTGCTGGACTGCCTCAACGCTGGTGATCTCCCCGGCTTCCAAAGCATCGGCCAGCCTGACGACACCGAGATCGACGATATCGACATCGCTTGCCGCAAACGCCGTTATAGGCAGTGGGCCTGTAAAGAGGAGCGCGCTAATGATCGCCACAGGTACAAGGCGCCAGGCGGCGGTTCGCGCAATCCGGGAAATGGAGTTCAATGATAGGTTCATGTAGACCTTTAATTTTTTGAGCAAATGCAGCACCTCCTGTACGTTTATTTCAAAACATGATATAACACTATGAAATTATTAAACAGTTTGCATTTTGGCGTTTTTTGTCCCGTAGGCAACAGAAGTTTTTCGATCCTGTATTTCTGGTGTAGCTGCATGAACATAAAGTATTTTAAAAATAACATACAGTTAATTACATAAATGCACTAAATTCTAGGGGGAGGCATTATATTTTAGAGGAGGAATCCGCCGCTTTTTACCCAATTAGCAGCGAATTCACAACTACAAGAAGTTAATTTAATTAACATAAAGGTTTCATTGCTTAGAACTTGCTGACATGATCAAAGTATCCATTCGTATAATATTTCTATAAAAAATTAGATAAATATTAAAATCCGCAAACAATAATGATACACTAAGATTAAGGCAACATGGATCTAGAAAAAGTGTGCGGCCAGGTCGCGTGCTGGCTTGCTGTGGCGCCTAAGCAGGAGCGCCTTACATCCTTCCTGCAAATTGTAGGGTAGAAGGACGGTAAACATGAGCAACGGACAAACGAAAACCGACGTTATTTTAATTGGTGCCGGAATCATGAGCGCGACTTTGGGTTCACTGCTCAAGGAATTAGCGCCGGACTGGAACATCACCGTGTTTGAACGGCGCGCGGGCGCAGGAGAGGAAAGCTCTAACGAATGGAATAATGCGGGGACGGGGCATTCTTCGCTGTGCGAGCTGAACTACACCGCTGAACAACCGGACGGATCGGTCAATATTAGCAAAGCGATAACCGTGAATGAAGAGTATCAGGTTTCCAAGCAGTTTTGGTCTTATCTGGTGGATAGCCATCGGATTCGGAACCCGCGGGACTTTATCGTGCCGGTGCCCCATATGAGCTTTGTACAAGGGGAACAGGATGCAGTTTTTTTAAGAAAACGATTTGAAGCGCTTTCCAAAAGTCCCCTGTTTCAAGGGATGGAGTTCTCCGATGACCCGGCACAGTTGATGAAATGGATTCCGCTGATGATGAAGGACCGGACGCTCAACCAGCCGATAGCAGCTACGAGAATCGAATCGGGAACGGATGTCAACTTCGGCGCTTTGACGCGCAGCTTGTTTGACCACTTGAAAAGTAACAACGTCGATCTGAAGTTCAACCATCAGGTGGATGATATTAAACGTACCAAGGGCGGCTCGTGGGAATTGAAAGTGCGGAATCTGGATAGCGGTGCCGTAGGGCGCCACACGGCCAAATTCGTCTTTATCGGCGGCGGGGGAGGAAGCCTGCATTTGCTGCAGAAATCCGGTATTCCTGAAGGAAAGGGCATTGGAGGATTCCCGGTAAGCGGACTGTTTATGGTGTGCCGGAAACCGGATATTGTCGCGCAGCATCACGCCAAAGTATACGGTAAAGCCGCAGTTGGCGCTCCGCCCATGTCGGTTCCGCATCTTGACACAAGGTTTATCGACAAGGAAGAATCATTGTTCTTCGGACCGTTTGCAGGCTTCTCGCCCAAGTTCTTGAAGTTCGGTTCCATCTTTGATTTGATCACTTCGGTCAAACCGGATAATCTCGTAACGATGCTGGCGGCAGGCGTCAAGAACTTTGGGCTGACCAAATACCTGATCGAGCAGGTGATGTTGTCCAAAGAACAGCGTATGGAAGCTTTACGGGAATTTGTCCCGGACGCCAAAGACGAGGATTGGGAGCTGGTGGTAGCGGGCCAGCGTGTGCAAATTATTAAAAATACGGCTTCCGGCAAAGGAACGCTGCAATTTGGCACGGAAGTGATTAGTGCCGCCGACGGCTCGATTGCTGCATTGCTCGGCGCTTCTCCGGGCGCTTCGACCGCCGTTTCCGTCATGCTTGAGGTCATAGAGAAATGCTTCCCGCAGCATATCAAGGCGTGGTCGCTGAAGCTTAAGGAAATGATCCCTTCTTACGGTGTGTCGCTGTCTGGGAACCCGGAGCTTCTCCGCAACATTCACACTTCCACCGCTCGGTCGCTCGGTCTAGCGAATGGGACAGGGAAGCCTGAGAACAAGACGCCTAATAAAAGTTTGCCGGAAGTAGGGGAAGCTGCATTTCGCTCACGATAACCCGAGGCAGGTTAAGGCTAAGGGGAGCAGAACTATGGTTCTGCTCCCTGAATTCAATATCAGTACAGCGTAGGAATTGGGGGACATGAAACCGCATTTATGAATCTTGGATCAATTCCGTAATAGTACCAAAACGTCCCGCTCCAGCGATAGCCTGAAACCTCTCCGTACTCCACCCGAGTGGGGTAATACCAGAAACTGTCCCCGTTCCATAGCCAGATATACGTATAATTTTGCAAGCAGTCAATGATATACGATCCAAATGCCGCAGGCTTGGGCGGGATGAAGGCAGGGGGAGGGGACAAGGTTTGAGCGGGTGTTCCGGGCAGTGGCAAGAATGCCATTTTGATTCACTCCTTCATACGAACTTCTTTTCATCATATGCGTTTGCCTAGTTTAAAGTTCATTTTTGGCTGAAACGGATCAGCCGGATGCTGCGTAATGCATAGCATGAACGTCTTACTATGGTGAATTATTGCGGAGGTGGAAGCGGTACATGTCTATGTTCAAAAAGGTATTGGCAAGCGTCGGCATCGGGTCGGCTAAGGTGGACACAAGGCTGGAGGAGGCGCAGGTAGTGGCTGGCGGTACGCTGCGCGGAGTGGTATCCGTTCGCGGGGGCCAGGTGGAGCAGCAAATTGACAAGATTTACATTTATGTAAAGACGCAGTATGAGAAAGAAGAAAATGATAACAAGGTAACCCACGAAGCGGAAATCGCGCGAATCCTCATTACGGACGGATTTGTGCTGCAGGCCGGGGAAGATCGGGAAATTCCGTTTGAAATTACTGTCCCCGAGCGTACCCCCGTATCGTACCGCAACACACCGGTATGGCTGATGACCGGGCTGGATATCAAGAAGGCGCTTGATCCAAGCGACCATGATTATCTGGAGGTACTGCCGAGCGATAACATGCAGGTGGTATTTGGCGCGCTGGATGAGCTGGGCTTCAGGCTGCGCGAAGTGTCCAATGACTATGCTCCCCGTCTTGGCGCCGGCTTGTCTTTCGTACAGGAGTTCGAGTATGTGCCGACCCGCGAGTTTCGCGGCGCGCTGGATGAGCTTGAAGTGATGTTCTTTCCGCAGGGCGATAATTTAGAGCTGTACATCCAGATTGACCGCAGAGCTCGCGGACTTGGCGGCTTCTTGTCAGAAGCCATGGGTACGGATGAGAGCTTTATCCGCGTGACCTTTACCGGTAATGATCTCCGCCGCGGCGTACATGAAATATCCGGCGAACTGCATCAGCTTATCTCCAGGTACATCTAATACGGAATGCAGCGTTAAAGCCCGCACTCCTTAAGGAATGCGGGTTGGTGCGTGTTACCCATGGGTCTTCCGTAACCCGAGATTACTGATCAGGAGATTATCGCGAAGCTTATCCGGGAACCGTCTCGAGCTTTGTGATTGCATCCTGGTACAGGGTAAGCCGGTTGGACGCAACTCGAAGAGAGTTGGTAAACTAAGATAGCTACAGTAACCTATAAAATGGAGGAGAGAAATGAGTAACCAATCTCAAAGTTATCAAAATCACCGAAGATATCATCCACTTTTTCACGTGTTGCTTACCCTTTTGACTGCCGGTTTGTTCGTCTCTGCTATAATAGAGCTTGGGAAATCACTGAAAGCGGGGGATCCCGTTTTTCCTGCAATCCTTTTTCTGATTATTTCTATAATCTTCATCGTCATTTATCTAATCATTCGCGCTTATCCATTAAAAGCACAGGATCGGGCGATACGAGCGGAAGAAAATCTCCGGCACTATGTCTTGACTCAAAAGCTGCTCGATCCGAGGCTTAGCATGCAGCAAATTACAGCTTTGCGATTTGCCTCCGATGATGAATTTCCTTCACTTAGTAAGAAAGCGGCAGCAGAGCAGCTCTCACCTGATGCCATTAAGAAGTCTATCCAGAAGTGGAGAACCGACGACTACAGAATTTAATTTTCATTTTCTCCAATAAGTATTTCCTTCATTTTCAAGGCCTTACGTTGATAACGAGGGTCTTGTTCCACTTTCCTCCTCCCAAAGGAATGCATTTGGACTCTTAGCTCCTGTGCATCTTCTTCTGGGAGGATAATTTCACCATTCCTGAATTTCCTCTCCCTTAATCCGCCTCTACATCAATTACATTCCCGTGTTCTTCCCACAACTTCTTTCCTAGTTCAGCCGTTTTTGAAACTGCCGGTTTTTTCATCGAGGTTATGTCACATTACATCAGGCTCGTTAGTTATATAAGCATATAACTTTAGGGAGGAGGAAGAGTGGTATGAATATCGAGGAAGTGATTCAACGGGTCCAGCAAGGAGACTCAAATGCTTTTGAGCCAATCATTCACGCTTATCAACAGAGGCTATTCGCCTATTGCTTCTATATGTTGGGGAATCGTCAGGAAGCGGAGGATGCTGTCCAGGAAGTCTTCATTAGATCCTATCAGAGCTTACATTTGTATCGGTTTGACCAATCCTTTCCCGCTTGGCTCTATAAGATTGCGGGAAATCAATGTCTCACGTTACTAAAACGAAGGAAGATATGGAACGCGTTGCTTCCGAAGTTCTGGCGTCAATTTAACGAGCCGAGTGCAGAGGAAGAAATGTGGAAGCAGGTTTCAGCAGACCTATTGAAGGGGTTAACCGTAGAGGAAAGGCAAATCATTATTTTACACGTACTTGAAGGGTACACACTCGACGAGATTGCTCAAAGCCTTCAACTGAAAGCAGGAACGGTCCGTAAACGATTCGAACGGATTCGTAAGAAGCTTAAAAAAACATCAACCAATTGGGAGGGCTCTACATATGAAAAAACCATCGGAATTTAACGATCTTAGCCAGAAATTGTCCGGTATAACGCTGCCAACGATTGATGTGAGTAGCCCGGTAATGGGACGAATTCGAGTCATGTACAATGAGCAAACCGTACCCGTTAAAGCCCGACTACCTGTGAAGCGTCATCCCAAGGTGATGTGGATAACGGTGTTTTCCTTATTTTTCGTGTTTATAGCGACAGTCAGTGCTTCTGTTGTTCCAGTCAGCTGGAATGGTGAGAGTTTCACGATTGAAGATGATGGAGGAAGGAATGCAAGAATTGATGCCTTCAAGGAGTTTATTTTTGGGAAAGAGCCAACCTATAAAGAATCTGTCGAGGATGTATTAAATAATCACAAGAATGCAAAGGAAGTCATGAGCTTGGATGAAGCAAAACAGCAGTTTCCATTTACAATATTAAGACCGGACCCTTCCAAAGCACAGCCGATCCGCTCGAACGGAGTCCTTATGAATGAAATGCTGCAGGAGAATGGCAAGGACGTTCGTATCATTGGTTATCGCCCTGTTTTCCATGATATTTATGCATTGGATAATCAGCGTTGGGTTATAGTAACTCAAAACTTGGACCAAGCTGCAACAGACCATCTTAAGGGGAAAGTGGATAGCATTTCATCAACCTATATCGGTAATTGGGAAAATGTCCAAATTAACAATCAGATGATTGCAATGTATTCTGAGTCCAAGAAGAAAAACACCCTCTTGATTAAATATAAGACCGAGCAGTCTCAGGTTATCGACATTGAAATTGTAGGAACGGGTACGAAGGAACAATTAATAAAGCTGGCGGAAGCCTATACGGGCCTGTGAGATATACCCAAAAGTCTGCGGAACGCATCTTCATCTTTAACTATTCTTAACTGTGCTTGTTACTGAACGGTAAAATCAACAGTTTGAGTAGAACCCAGCGTGTAGCCATTATAGGCTTTTAAACCCGGGTCTATGATGATTTGATAACTGTTGCCGCTTACCAGATTTGCGTCAAAAAAGAGGTTTCGCTTCTCAATACTGAAGGGAGAGCCGTCTCCCAGTCGGTATACAGTGATCGCTACCATAGATTGGGTATTTGTATTTTTAAGATGTATGTAATTCTGATTGGTGGACAAATTGGCGGCAACATTATGATTGAACTGAAGTTCAATATGCTGTAAACCGGAAGGTACGCTTGTATTGTTGATTAAAGATACACCGGGCGTTGCCGTGTCTCCGCTGATTGTACACAGGTTTGCGCCATTAAAGGTTACAGTAGGGTCGGCAGCAAAAGCTGTACTTGCAAGCAGGCAGAGCATCAATAGAGAAACTACAAAAGTGCTAATTAGTTTTTGGGGCTTGGCAAACAATTTCTCCACTCCTTGTTCATTTATTAATTAGTTAAAGATGAAGATGACTATGTTTAGATATATTTGATTATGTTTAGTTATGTTATATATTAGCATCATTGTATAATTAATTCAATCATTAACTTCGTGCTATGGCGAAGGGAGTCCGTTATAATGAAGGCTGACCCTCTTGATTAAGGAGATGACTCCTCTGATGAATACGCATAAACCTTTGGTTTACCTGGAGCAAATAGAAAAGATCGAACTTGAACTCACGAAACTGAACGCCAGCCGTTCGCTGGTTCCGGTGGAGCGGCAGCTTGAAGTGTTGCGCTTGGGCCGCTCGACCTTGCTTCGGGACCGGACGCATCCGGCTTCGATGTACTATAACCGAATCAAAGGCTTCGGCCCTCATGATCTTGCGGAGCTGGACAACCTGCTCGGGTTATACCCGAATGCCGCTCCATGCTTTGATATGACCCCGAACCATATGACAGAAGAGGTAAGCCGCGCGCTATTTAGTAGAGGATTTGTTCCCGCCGAGCAGTTGGTCTTCATGTATACCCATCCGCCGGAGGGAATTGAAGCCGCTTCCGCCTTTCCAATTGAACGGGTAACGGAGAGCAGCGCGGAAGAATTTATACAATGGATCGGGCTGTCGGAGGGCGGCATGGAGATTAGCGAGGAAACGCTTGCACGGTCCAAAGGATATTTTTACAGACCGGATTTTGTAAATTATATGCTAAGAATCGACGGAAACCCTGCGGCTATGGGATCGCTGTTTCTGAAAAGGGAAGAGGGATACATTGCCAATGACTATACCTTCCCGGCGTACCGGGGCAGAGGCTGCCAGTTGGCACTGCTCAAGCGCCGGCTTGCCGATGCCGTTAAACTTGGCGTCAAGACGGTCTATACGGATGTGGTATTCGGATCGGTCAGCCACGGAAATATGGAAAAGGCGGGGTTTAAGACCGCATTTCTCAATACATTTTGGATGAAAATATGAAACTTGCCATTACAAAGTACTCGGGGGAAATGTATCTTAAGTAGTGGCAAGTTTTTGAATGATTATCAATGAAATTGATCTTTTTCAATAAACTATTTAAAAGTCAAATGACTGCTGAATGGGTCCCTGATCTGGATCAATTAAAGTAATAGTAGAATAATAAAGGTAACCATTTTTGGCGTTCTCACGAAGGTCATTTTGGAAGTAATCAACTGATTTTTGTACATTAAATACCCTATAATAGAAAGCCACGGCTAAATCAAGCATAAGTAGTATTCCCTTTTGCTCTCCCGAATCGGGAGAGAGTGACTTGGATTTTCTTGTGCGGCTGAGATTATGTATTATACCGCGATATATGAGGTTGCCAAGCTTCTTTCTGTCTCCTCTTGAAACACTAAGAAACATATGGACAGGTAACCTTTTGTCTTCATCACGGGACTCATTTCTAGTTTCAGCCCCAGAATTTCTAGCTGATAATTTTGGTATAATGATTTTCTCAAGGTAATGTAAGTCTAATTCAGTTAGTTGGTTATCACTAAGAGTTTGACTATCAGCTATGTTCTGTATTGCTGTACTAACTGAAGAGTAATCAAGTCGTTTTATATCAGTTTCAGATGCAAACTTTTTACTTGCTATACTGTAAGCATTATTCAGTATTTCGAAGTATCTTCTTGGGAGTCCGTTTGCTGTAAAAGCTGCTAACAAAAAAGTCCTGTCATCCTCAAAAATCCATGAAGTTTGCCCACTTGATTCAGGATGAAGGATGTTTATTCGTTTTTCAGTAATATATCTAAAAAATGATTCATATTCATCGTGAAGAACATCCATTTCTAAATACTCCATGCTACAGTCCTCACCTTGAATAAAATCAAAGTCATGCCCCTTAATCTTTGCAGGATAATTAGTTTTTTCAGGAGGATATACACCACCAATAAAATATATAAAGTTCGTTCCAGTTGTTGTTTCTGTAGATGCTCTGATCAATCTAAGGAGTCTAAAAACTTCAATTTGAGCTTTATCAGAAGTACCTGAAATCTCATCAAGAAGCAGTAAAGTGTAATTAAGCTCAAGGATGTCGTTAAGGCCATTAAAGAAATTGACAATATAGCGAGAAGCATTGAAGTGCGAGAGCGTATTAACTATTTGTTCAATATGTTCCTTTTTTATTGATTCGCCTTTTAATTTAAACCATTTTGCAGCGACTTCAGCTCCTAGATTGTTACTTTGATCTTTCACTACTTTTACATCATCGGAAAGTAATTCTGAATTAAGCATCTCGAACAATGCTTTTATTTCGTCAAGAACCTCTACTATAGGTCTGTCTATGAAAGCTTCTAATATGGGAGCATCGGTTTTTAGAACTTTAAGGTGAAGAGGGTCACCAGCTTTCTCAATAAAGCTAAAATTATTAATAATTGTGCTAATCGCTGATTGAACAATATTAGTATATAAATGTGCACGGAATTTTGAATCTTCAAGAATTTCGTATTCAGATAGCTTTGCTAATGAAAGATAAACAGGAAGCACACGATGCACTTCGAATTTTTCAAAACATGATTCACGAACCATCTTTAAAATATGGGTTTTTCCAGTACCTCTAATCCCCTCAATTAATATATTCCTGTTACTGAAAGCTATTTCCTCAATTTCTAAACCGGGATTAGCATGGGTATTTGCATTAAAGTTGGTTTGTGCATCATTGTTAAAAAAGTCCGGTTTAATTCTAACAATCGGCAATAAAGCTCCCCCCCATAAACTAGCGCTTAATGAGCTTATATTAACATTGTTTCTCAGGAATATAAAAGAAAATTTTCCATTAAAAAGTGTTCGCTCAACTGTATAAACCGAATCATCCATTCCGGTATGTTAAGGGGGAATTAGCAGTAAGGCGGAAACGGGATAACGAAGGCTCCCTCGGGGCATGTTAGGAGAAAAGATTTCAGGGGGGAGTGGAGCAAGATGACCAGAAGAAAGAGGAAATATGCGGTGCCTGGAGTGGAGCAGGAAATGCAGACCTTCAAAGCAAATGTAATGCAGCGCGAAGGGTACGCCGTTGATCCGAGTCGGCCGGATGACGTGAAGTACGAAGTGGCCAAGGAGCTTGGCGTCCCTCTGCAGCCGGGTGAAAATGGCGGCCTGACGACGGAATCGGTGGGCCATGTCGGCGGCAAAATCGGCGGCTCCATGGTCCGCGAAATGATCCGGCTGGCCCAGGAGCAATTAGCGGGCCGGGAGCGGCGTTAGCCGTCTCCCTGGATCATCAGCGCGGATTTAATTTCACCTGCGAGCCTTTGCCGCTTGTCTGGATGCCCGTGTCCTTCACTCCGGCCTCCTTCAGATCGGCCA
>NZ_ASSC01000430.1 GCF_000520735.1 Paenibacillus forsythiae T98 | reverse complement strand
TATATAGAACGCAATTAACAAACCAACAGCACCACTCCAATCGCCAAATCGGGTAATGAAATAGTAAGATCAACCCAAGGTGGCGATAAAAATGAAGAGCCAAGAAATCAAGTGATTGAATACAGCCATGAAAGAAACATCCGATAAACGGCTATACGAAAGGTACCTGGCCGTCCGTCTTCGTCTGGAAGGACACTCGTTTGCAGAGATTGGTGATTTGCTCGGTCGCATTCGTCAAACGATCAGTATCTATTGGCAGAGCTACCAAGAGCGGGGCCTTGCCGGGTTGGAAATGGGTTACTCCCCTGGACAACCGCCTAAGCTCACGGAAGAGCAACGTAACCAATTAGCCTCTATGCTGGAGCAGCAACAGCCAGTCGATGTGGGCTTTGAAGCTCGCTATACCTGGACCCTCCCGTTGGTAGCGGAATGGATCAAGCGAGAATTTGGCATCACCATGAGTGTGCGCGGAATCAGTGCGATGCTGAAGCGAATGAACTTCAGCTTTACCAAGGCAACCTATACGCTGGCCAAAGCCGATGAGGAGGCCCAGGCGTTTTTCCGTAAGCACACCTTCGCCCAGCTTAAGAAGCAAGTGGAAGCCGAAGAAATCGATCATCTCCTGTTTGAAGACGAATCGATGATTCGTTCCTATCAAGCGCTACAATACAACGGGTTTCCGCGTGGCAAGCAACGAAAAGTGCCAACGTATGGCAAGCACGAAGGAGCCAAGCTGTTCGGAGCGATCAACTATGAAACCGGACAGGTGCATCACCGTGAAGAAGAAAAGGCTGATGTGGATGCCTTTATTCGCTTCCTCCAAGATCTTCTGTCGGCGTACCCGAGGGGGAAAATGGCCATGATTTTAGATAATAGCCGGATTCATCATGCCGCCGGGTTACAGCCTTTCCTGAAGGAACATCCGCGCCTGCACTTGGTCTTTCTGCCGCCGTATAGTCCCAACCTGAATCCGGTCGAGGGACTATGGCTGTGGCTTAAATCCGATGTAGTCAATAACGTGTTTTTTGAGAAGTTCTATCAGATTAAGCTTCATGTCGGCCAGTTTATGAAGCGTATCAATAAGCAACCGTTGGAAACGATTGATCGCCTGTTAGTTAGGTTATAATCTTAATTGCGGTTTATATA
>NZ_ASSC01000429.1 GCF_000520735.1 Paenibacillus forsythiae T98 | reverse complement strand
CGGCTTCGTTCAAGCCGAACCAATCTGTCAGCCGCCAGGATATGGCGGTGATGATTGCGCGGGCTTACAGGCTGGCTCCTTCGTCCAAAGCAGCCTTCAAGGACGGCGCCGCAATCGGCGGCTACGCGGTTGATGCCGTGAACGCGGTAACGGAGAAGGGCTATATGACCGGTTTTGGCGGCTCGTTTGACCCCGCCGGCGCCGTAACGCGGGAAATGGCGGCCGTTGTGGCGGTCAGACTGCCGTAGCATTCGGTCAGAGCATGTACCTTGAGCGGCAGCGCGCAGCAATGTTCGTTTCGGAGGCGGCTGCCCGGCTCGCAGCGTAAGCGAAGCGGCTGCTCTCCGACAGACTGATTGTAGAAGCAGGGAAAAGAGGCTCTTTTTTGGCATCCGTACTTGTCCTTCGTGAACCGGACGCCTCGTTGCTGCTCCCTTGGCTCTGCGTGCTCTGTTGGGAAGGCCGACGGTCTTTTCGGGCTAAAAAAGGAGAACGTTGGCGATTACAGGGAAAATTCCCCTCTATATTTCAGTAGTTCTGTTTTTTCTTTGACTTAGATGGAATTTCTCCTTCTAATTCCAGGGGAGAAGGCTGGAGGGAGAGGTTTTCACCCAAAATAAAGGGGGAAATTCCCGGTAAACCCCAAGTAGGAGGGAGTTTCCCCGAAATTAGCGGGACTTTTTCCTTCTATTGGAGCGAGGTCGAGCTTGGAACAGGGACGAGCGACAAGCGGCAGACAGCGAGCGCAAAATCTGTTGCCCTATGTCACCATACAAGCTTTAATACAATGAACGGGGGCGCTCTGCTGCCCTCGTTCTTTCCCTTTAAAATATAAGAAAGATAAGTTTCGCGTTTAGCCCTGGGTTTATTTTTCCACCAGGATCGGCTGCTTGCAAGCGAAGCGATACATAGTATCGCTCCTGTCGGAAGCATGAGCTTCCGATAGGACAATGAAATCGTTTCTTCTTTTACGGAGGTGTTCCAATGATGTCTACTCGAAAAGCGGGCGCCCGTCCCCTGGCGCCCCTCTTGCTGGCAGCCGCGCTGCTGGCCGGCTGCGCGCAGGAGCCCACTGCGGCGCCGGCGTCCAGCCCGGCGCCCGGCATCGCC
>NZ_ASSC01000428.1 GCF_000520735.1 Paenibacillus forsythiae T98 | reverse complement strand
CAGCCGCAGTTGCTGCTGCTGGATGAGCCGACCAACCACCTTGACGCCGATACGATGGAATGGCTGGAGGAATGGGTGTCCGGCTATTCCGGCACCGTGCTGTACGTCTCGCATGACCGCCGCTTTATCGACCGCACGGCGACCTCCGTGCTGGAGCTGAGGCCGGACGGCTGCAGACGTTATCCCGGAGGGTACACGCGCTACCGCGAGCAGAAGGCGGTGGAAGCAAGGGAGCAGGAGGCGCGGTACAGAAAGCAGGAGATGGAAAAGAAGAAGCTGGAGGAAGCCATCCGGCGTTATGCCGAATGGTTCCGGCAGGCGCACCGCGCCGCCGGGCAGAACGATTTCCTGCGATCGAAGTCGAAGAAGAACGTCTCCCGGCTGCATGCGAAGGAAACGGCGCTGGAGCGGCTGGACCGGGAGCGGACGGCAGCGCCCCGGGAGAGCGCCCGGCTGAATATGCGGCTTGCGGGAGGGGAATTCGCCGCCGGGACGCTGCTGAGAACGGAGCATGCGGAGTTTGCGTACCCGGGCGGGAGCCCTCTGCTGAAGGACTTCAGCCTTTCGGTCCGCCGGTGCGACCGGATCGGCGTGATCGGGCCGAACGGGTCCGGCAAGTCGACGCTGCTGAAGCTGCTAGCGGGAATCTATGCGCCGACCGGCGGAACGGTCGCCCTGCATCCGCAGACGACTGTCGGATATTTTGCCCAGGAGCTGGAGCAGCTTGATCTCTCCTCCACTATCCTGGACAGCCTGCTTCAGCTCCCGGAAATGACGGTGACGGAGGCAAGGACAATCCTGGGCTGCTTCTTGTTCACACGGGACGATGCCTTCAAGCCGGTCGGCAGCTTAAGCCTTGGTGAGAAATGCCGCGTCGCCTTCCTGCGGCTCTACTTCGGCAGGGCGAATCTGCTGGTTCTGGACGAACCGACCAACTACCTTGATGTTGATACAAGGGAGGTTATTGAGGAAGCTATGAGAGCTTATCCCGGCGCGCTGCTGCTTGTCACGCATGACCGTTACTTGCTCTCGAATATCGCGAACCGGCTGGTGGTGCTGGAGCGCGGGCGCAGCCCGAGACAGTTCCCCGGCACCTATGGCGAATATCTGTCCAAAGACCGGGAGCATACGTTGACGGAAGCGGAGCGGGAGGCAGAGGATGAGCTTGGTGTGCTGAAGCTGCGGCTGACTCGGCTCATTCAGGCGGAAACACCGGAGAGCGAGGAGGCGGGCATGGCGCTGCTGGAGGAGATCCGGCGGCTGCGCCGGAGGATCGGGGAGCTGGAGAAGAGTGGATACTAGTGGTGATTTTTCATTACCTTTATGCCTGTGGGGGAAGTCATGGCGTGGAAAGTGAATGGGACCCGGTAGATGGAAAAAGCGGAGCTAAACGCCCCGAAATCCAGGTGCAAAGCGGATTAGAGGGAAATACTCCAGCTAGTTTGGGGGGAACCGCCGGAATTTGTTTATATGTCAGAGATTAGAGGGAGTCTTTCCGTCTAACGACCCGAATTCGTCCCCTGTCAGCAAAATAAAGGGAGATTTCCCCTTTGATTCGCGGCGATACATCGGTTGGTCAGCCAAAAGATCAACGGCAGGAGGAACACAACAAGAAGCTGCTGTCATCAAAAGAAGCTACCCGGCCGTAATTGGCTGAGGGCAGCTTCTTTTTTTTGGAGGAGGGAGGCCCTCCCGGCGAGCGAAATGTACAGCGATTATTTCTCGCCTTGAACGAGCGCAAGCTCCACCGCTTTTTTCAGAACCTTGCTGGAATTGCTCGCACCGCTGACGGCATCCACATCCAGCGTCTGCTTCGCGACGATTTCCTTCAGAATGGCTTCGGCGGGAGCGCCATGCCCGTTCTTGTGCTTCAACAGGTCGATCCGGGTCACTTTGCCGTCGTGCACGCTGACCTGAACCTTGGCGTCGATAAAGCGCACATCGTATTCTCCCACATAAGTCCCGTTGGACAGGCTGGAGAAGGGGATGTTGGATATGGTGAGATTCTTGATATTGGCTTGATAGCTGCGGACCTGATACAGATAGGTAAGGCCCCATCCGGCCCCAACGAGTACAATAAGAGCGGCGACAATCAGCAGTTTCTTCTTCACAACTAAACCTCCCTGATTAGAAATGGCAGTAGGATATTAGAAAAAGCTTTCGATTCGCGAAGTCAGTCTCGCCGGAACTTCCGTCAGCTTCTTGGCGCCCGGACAGACGACTTGGCCTTTGCAGGTCATGCCCGATATGCGGAAGAACTCGTTCATGGCGGCGAG
>NZ_ASSC01000427.1 GCF_000520735.1 Paenibacillus forsythiae T98 | reverse complement strand
AGGGGCGTACACGGTTTCTACGGGAAATACTCGGCCGGGACACCGGACAACCGGCGCGCCGCCAAGCAGCGCGGACACCTTCTCTCCGTTCAGCGTTGCCGACATGACGAGGAGCTTCAGATCCTCCCGGAGCACCGCCTGCGTCTCCAGAGAAAGCGCAAGGCCCAGATCCGCATTCAGGCTTCTTTCGTGAAACTCGTCGAAAATGACAAGGCCGGTATCGCCCAGCGAGGGGTCGTCCTGCAGCATCCGGGTCAGCACGCCTTCGGTTACAACGATAATTCGCGTCTCAGGTCCCGTCTTGCTGTCCATGCGCATCCGGTAGCCCACGGTTTGGCCTGCCTGTTCGCCGAGACATGACGCCATATAGACCGCCGCCGCTCTGGCGGCAAGCCGCCGGGGCTCCAGCATCAGCATCGTTCGGCCCTTCATCCACGGCTCGTCCAGCAGCGCAAGCGGCGTCATCGTTGTCTTGCCCGCTCCCGGCTCCGCGATAAGGACGGCCGAAGAGGAAGCGGCCAGTATCGTTTTAAGTTCAGGCATGACCTGCATAATTGGAAGTGTATTCATAAAATCGCTCCGTCATCAGTTAAAAGGTAGATAAAGTCTTGTTCGGACTGGCAATTGCTTCATCGGTGAATTACAATGAAATATTGAGTGAGAAAAACAGGTTTCAGTTACTTGTAATCATGGGCGAAACGCCGGAAAAATTCAAGGGCGGCGC
>NZ_ASSC01000426.1 GCF_000520735.1 Paenibacillus forsythiae T98 | reverse complement strand
TGGCGCCCCCGCCGAAATCATCACGGAGGCGAAGGCCGCAGACCGGTTGGCCGGACAGCCGGGCGAAGCCAGGCGCGGCGTTTCGTACGAGGACAGCAGCGATTATCTGGAAGGCAAGCCGGTGCAGCCCGCTGCGGCGGAGCTGCTGGAGAGCTTCTGCCGCAGCAATGCTTACAAGCGGGGCGTTGTTCCCGGAATCTGAAAGCCGGCCCCGCACCTTGTTAACCGTACCGTCGCGCCATTCCTGCGCCGGATATGCCGCGGCGGTACTTGCTGCGGGTGCGGGGAGCTGTCAGGAGCGCAGCACTTGATCGATAAAGGCTTCGGTCGCGGCGATGGCCTGCTCCAGCTGCGGGGTAGGCCCGGCAAACGGATGGACCGTTCCGAAGGTGTGATCGCCTTCCGGAATCTGCACCCAGTCGATGTCCGGTCTTATGGCGGTCAGCTTCTCCGATCCTTGCCGCAGGCGGGCGTTGTCCTTGCTTCCCTGAATGAGTGTAACCGGAAATTTGGCCGTCCGCATCCGTTCCATAATATTGTAACGCTCCTTCTGCTGCTCCAGGTCTTCCAGAATGACGGCATCCAGCGGCATTTGCTGTCCGGTCCGGCCGTTCAGGACATAGGCCCGGCCGTGTTCACGCATGTCCTTCTTCTGCTCTTCGGTGAACAGATCCAGGTCGGTGACGCCGTTCCAGGCAATGACCCCGGCGATTTCGCCGGGATTATCCAGCGCGTACACCAGACAGTTGCCCCCACCCCGGCTGTGCCCCAGCAGGAAGAGCGGGAGTCCGCCGAGCTTTGGATGCTGGCTCAGGTAGGAGAGCAGCACTTTCAGGTCTTTGAGCTCACGATGGTATGTATTGCGGGCAAACTTCTCAAGCTCGGTGAAGCTCTGGAGATTGTCGCCGATTCCGCTATGGGAGAAATTGAAGGTCACGACCTCATGCTTGCGGCTCAGCGATTCCGCGACATAAGGAAACATCCCCCAATCCTTGAACCCTTTATAGCCGTGCGCGATTACGATCAGGCTGCCTGCGGCTCCCTTGGAAGGGAAGCGGGTACAGCGCAGAACGGAGTCATCCCCTGCGGGAATTTCAAAATTGGTGCTTCGACTCATCAGAAAATGTCCCCTCTCTGTCTGCCGGGCGGCAAGTCCATTGCGTGTGCCGAAGCCGCAGCGGGAATGGGCGCATGGACTTCGGCGATGTTTTCTTTTAAAATATAAGAATTTATAAGCAATGGACCACCGTCCCCGAAAATGACGGCAAAAGCTGTTTCTTCTTAAGATAGCAGAAAGCCTGCCTCAAAACTATACCATCTATATCATTTCACATATGAATTTGCGGAAAAAGAACAATTGAGGAGCGTGTCCCCTTGATCTACGGAATCGGGCATGATGTGCTGGAGATACAAAGGATCACCGCTCTGCTGGAAGGGCGGCTCGGCGGCAGGTTCGCGCGCCGGGTCCTGACCGAAGGCGAGCTTTCCCTGGCCGAAAGCCGCGGCGGTCTCACGGCGGAGTATGCCGCCGGAAGGTTCGCGGCCAAGGAGGCTATCGTCAAGGCGTTCGGCTGCGGAATCGGAGCGGCGCTTGGATTTACGGATATTGAAATCCTCCCGGACAAGCTGGGCAGGCCGGAAGCGTTCATCCGGGGCGAAGCCTGGACGAGGCTGAATCTGCCGGAAGAATATGATCACCTCATTCACCTTACGATTACGCATACTCGGGGCTTGGCATCGGCCTTTGCCGTCGTCGAGCAGCGGGCGCGGTAGCGGTGGCGCGGATTATTTAACATAGATTAATTATGACCTTGATAAATGACATCAGGGTAAGGAGTAACGAAGGGGAAGTCTGGAACTGTGGGAGCCATAGGATAGACCAAGAAATCTGGAGATGGGCAGCGGCCGGCAGTCCAGACATTCCTCGTAGTTACGACTGATATCTGACGGAAAATTTGAACCAGCAAGGAGCGTAAGCATGGCACAGGATGAAGAACGGCGGGACACGGAGGGGCGGGAGGACATGGCGTTCTTCAGCCGCCATTTGCTGGAGTGGTACCACGAGCAGAAGCGCGATTTGCCGTGGCGGCGCTCCCGCGACCCGTATCATATATGGGTATCGGAAATTATGCTGCAACAGACCCGGGTCGATACGGTGATTCCGTATTTCAACCGGTTTATCGGGAAGTTCCCCACGATTGAGTCCTTGGCCGATGCGCCGGAGGAAGAGGTACTGAAATGCTGGGAGGGACTCGGCTATTACTCCAGAGCGCGGAATTTGCAGCATGCGGCAAGACAGGTGAAGGAGGCTTACGGCGGGAAGGTTCCGGACGACCGCGAAGCGGTATTCGCATTGAAGGGCG
>NZ_ASSC01000425.1 GCF_000520735.1 Paenibacillus forsythiae T98 | reverse complement strand
TCCCCCACTTTCTCATATTATGCAGGTATTTATAATCAAATTCCCAAACCCTTAGGAATGTTAAAACGGCATGCCTACCCAGCGAGGGACTTCTAAGCATGAAAAGCCCCCGATTTACGGGGACTCCTCAGCAATATTCTCGATCCACATATTCCCCATACTTCTCCATTAACGTTAACATCGCTGCTTCTCCACTGGAGGACATAATTTCCTCCACGCATCCCTTTTGGATAACCTTCTGAAGGACTTCTCCAGTCAAGAGCAGCGTTAGCGGCAATCGATTCAGTGAAGTATACTTTCCCACTATCTATGTGCGTTAAAGAAACAGAGACTGGTGAACTGGCGTGGTTTACCATATAAAGTTTAAGATGACCATATCCCGTAGGTACGACAAAGGAATTTGGCACCGATGTGCTTCCACCTGCAGTATAGTGAAAAGAATTGCCGACTACCTGAGGGGTTATGACCGCTCCTGGAGAAGCGTTATCTATAGACTTGTAGACGCTAGACTTAGGGGTAGATTCATTCTTATGAGTTTCATTTGGCAAGGCCCAAACATTCGCCGCCATTGTTGCAAGAGCTAAAAATAAAACTGCAAAAAAAGCTCCTTTTTTCTTCATTCTTAATCCCCCACT
>NZ_ASSC01000424.1 GCF_000520735.1 Paenibacillus forsythiae T98 | reverse complement strand
CTGGCTCGAAAGCCTCGCGGATAGCGGCCTCCCCGGACAGGTCAGAGCGGTTCTGGAACAATGGAGCCGGGATATTGGCCGGACGGCGCTTTCGGAGATGCTGGTGCTCTCCTGCCGAAGCGAGCGCGATGCCGATTGCCTCGCCGGGCATCCCAGGCTGCAGGGCAGCCTGGAAAGGCTCGGGCCCCGCCATTTCGGCGTGAGCCGCGACCGGGCTAACCTGGTCCGCAAGGAACTGGCTTTGGCCGGGATGTCGCCGCTGGAGGGACTGCCCCCCGGCAGCGGCGGCGAAGCGGCGATGGAGGGCGA
>NZ_ASSC01000423.1 GCF_000520735.1 Paenibacillus forsythiae T98 | reverse complement strand
CGGCTTGTGGACGCCTGCCATGAACGGGGAATCCGCGTGCTGCTTGATGCCGTGTTCAATCATTCGGGCAGCGGCTTTGCGCCGTTTGTCGATGTCCTTGAGAACGGCGAGAACTCGGTTTACAAGGACTGGTTCCATATTCGCAAGTTCCCCGTTCAATCGGAGAACGGAATTCCCACCTACGACGCCTTCGGTTTTGTCGAGGAAATGCCGAAGCTCAATACGGAACATCCGGACGTCAAGCGGTACCTGCTGGGAGTTGCCGAATACTGGATCAAGGAGGTCGGCATCGATGGCTGGCGGCTGGACGTGGCGAATGAAGTGGATCACGGGTTCTGGCGCGAATTCCGGAAGGTCGTGAAAGAGGCCAATCCCGAAGCGTATATATTAGGGGAAATTTGGCACGAATCCTCCCCCTGGCTGGAGGGAGACCAGTTTGACGCCGTCATGAACTATCCGTTTACCGACGCGGTGCTCGATTTCTTCATTCACGGCTCCTTGGATGCCGAAGGATTCGCCAATGCTGTCGGCAAGCAGTTATCCCTCTACCCGCTTCAGGCCAGTGAAGTCGCCTTCAATCTTCTTGGCAGCCATGATACCGCCCGATTGCTGACGCTCGCCGGAGGAGACAAGAAGAAAATGAAGCTGGCCGCCCTGCTCCAATTTACGTTTATGGGCGCTCCCTGCATCTACTATGGAGATGAAATCGGGCTTGACGGTGGTGAAGATCCGGACTGCCGGAAATGCATGGAGTGGGACCCGGCGAAGCAGGACCGCGAGCTGTTCGCCTTCTATCGCAAGCTGATCGCCATTCGGAAGAACCACCCGGAGCTTCGTACAGGAACTCTGACTTTCCTTGAAGCGAAAAGTCATGGCAGCAAGCTGGCCTATGAACGCCGTCTGGGGGATGAGTCAGTGGTTGTTCTTCTCAATAAGGAGGATACGGGACAAACCTTCCGTCTTCCGCTGTCGGACGCTTGCTGGAAAGACCTGTTTACCGGTCAAACGCTCCACACTGACCGGGGGATATTGTCGGTAAAGCTTCCTGCACACGGCTTCTCCATCCTGAAGGCGGCAGACCGATAAAGCAAACTATTTACAATCGAATCCACTTCGGTTAAGATAAACATAAGCAAGCGTTTCCACAAGGAGGTTCTCTATGACAGTTACCATCAAGGACGTGGCCAAGAGAGCGGGCGTATCGCCCTCCACGGTTTCCCGGGTGTTGTCGGGCCATCCTAGAATCAGCGTGGAAACCTCCCGCAAGGTTAAGGTCATTATGGAAGAAATGGGCTATCATCCGAACATTATGGCCAAGAGTCTCGTGTCGAAGACGACGAACAGCATTTGCATCATCCTGCCAAAGCCGGCTGAGGAATTGTTCTCCAATCTGTTCTTTATGGAACTCATTCGCGGGATTGTTACACAGGCAAGCCGTTCAGGCTACGATGTCCTGATCAGCTCCGGCGCGACGGAAAAGGAAGAGCTTGCGGCGGTCTCCCGGCTTCTCAAAGGACGGCGCGTCGATGGCGCGATTCTACTGTACTCCCGTAAAGACGACGCGGTGATCGACTTTTTGAAGACTAACGGATACCCTTTCGTTCTGGTGGGACGCAGCGACAAGTATGATGATATTCTGTCCGTTGATACCGACAATCTGATGGCGGCCTATGATGCTACGAATCACCTCATCTCCATGGGACATACACGGATCGGCTTTGTCAGCGGTCCTCCGAACCTGATTGTTTCGCGGGACCGGCTTGAAGGCTACCGGAAAGCTATGGAGCATCACGGCCTGGAACTGAAATCCGATTGGATTGTGGAAGGAGAATTTCTCCAGGAAAGCGGCTACCGCGCCATGTCATTCTTCATGAATCTGCCGAGCCGCCCCACGGCGCTTGTCGTCGTGGACGATATCGTTTCCTTCGGTGTTCTCCGGGGATTGAGTGAGCTGAATTACAGTGTTCCAGCTGATCTTGCGCTGGTCAGCTTCAACAATATCCCGCTGTCCGAGCTGTCCACTCCGCCAATCAGCAGCATTGATATCGGAATTTACCATTTGGGCTACACGGCTTCCCAGATATTGATCCAGGCCATTCCGAAGCAGAGCAAGGAGCCGGGCCTGACCAGACGGCTCATCATTCCTCATCGTTTGATTGTACGCGAGTCTTCCATGTTCTCTCCCGTGAGAAGTGAATAAGTAAATGAAGCAAGCGAGCGCTTCATTTATTTTTTGGAGCGCTGTACAAACGTTTGCACTATCCATTCGAGGACGTGCCAAATTGACTTTAAGGAGAATGATTATGACTGAAATCAAGGCTTGCCTGTTCGATCTCGACGGTGTGCTGGTCGACACCGCCAAGTATCATTACATCGCCTGGAAGGAGCTTGCGGATCAGCTCGGCTTTGAATTTACGGAGAAGGATAACGAGCGGCTGAAAGGGGTCAGCCGCTCCGCGTCGCTGAACATTCTGCTGGAAATTGGCGGACTTGCGTTGGATGAGGCCGAAAAAGCCCGGCTCGCCGAAAGTAAAAACAGCCGTTACGTGGAGTATATTTCGTCGATGGACAGCTCGGAGATTCTGCCCGGCGCTCTGGCTTTTCTGGAGGATTGCCGCAGCCAGGGCATCGGAACCGCGCTGGGCTCTGCAAGCAAGAACGCGATGACCATTCTGAACAACACCGGACTTACGCCGTATTTCGATGCGATTATCGACGGAACCAATACTTCCGTCGCCAAGCCCGATCCGGAAGTATTTCTGCTCGGTGCTGAAGCGCTTGGCGTCCCCCCCGTGAACTGCGTTGTCTTCGAGGACGCCGAAGCCGGGATCGAAGCGGCCCGACGCGCGGGAATGGCAAGCGTTGGCATCGGTTCGCCCGAAACGCTCGGAGCGGCGTCGCTTGTTGTCCCTTCCCTGCTTGAGATGAGCGTTGCCCGGCTTAAAGAAGCTTTTGCCGCCGTATAAGTTCACTTCCAAATATTAATTTATATATTGAAGGAGCCGATGGATATGAAGCAATACTTAAAAATCGATGAATGGTCGATCATTGAAGAAACCTTCGATCCGCAAACCCAGGAAATTTCCGAAAGCGTATTCAGTTTGGGCAACGGCTATATGGGCGGGCGCGCCAATTTTGAAGAACGTTACACCGGGCGGAGCCTTCAGGGCAGCTATATGGCCGGCGTGTACTATCCCGACAAGACCCGGGTCGGCTGGTGGAAGAACGGTTATCCCGAGTATTTTGCCAAAGTATTGAACAGCACCAACTGGATTGGCATCGACATCAATATTAATGGCACTCCGCTGGATCTCGCGGCATGCACCGTATCGGAATTCCGGCGGGAGCTGAACATGAAGGAAGGCACGCTGTCCCGCAGCTTCACCGCCGCTCTTGCGGACGGCAAGGAGGTTAAGGTCGAGAGCATCCGGTTTGTCAGCATGGCCCGGCGGGAGATCGGCGCGATCCGCTATTCCGTCACCCCGCTGAATTTCTCGGGAACGATCACGGTGGCCCCTTATCTGGACGGCGACATCAGGAACAAGGATGCCAACTATGACGAGAAGTTCTGGAACGAGGTCGAGAAGGACGGCTTCCCCGGCGGGGGGTATCTGACCCTGAAGACGAAGAAGCTTGATTTTCACGTGACCACCGCCATGGCGTATGAAATTGCTGTATCCGGGGAACTGCTGAAAGCCGATGCCGAGACGGTTCTGCGCGACAAATACGTGGCGAATATCGTTAAGGTTCCGGTGCAGCAGGGCGATCAGGTCATCCTCTACAAATACGCCGCAAGCGTGACCTCCCGCAACTACGGTTTGGGTCAGCTCGTGGAGGCGGCGCAGAGTGCTCTCCAGTCGGCAAGGGAGGCCGGTTTTGCAACCTTGCTGACCGAGCAGACGGAGGCCTGGAAGGACAAATGGAAGGAAAGCGATATTATTATTGAGGGCGATCCTTCAGCGCAGCAGGCGATCCGCTTTAATATTTTTCAGCTGAACCAGACCTATACCGGCGAGGACGACCGGCTGAATATCGGACCCAAGGGCTTTACCGGTGAAAAATACGGCGGCAGCACCTACTGGGATACGGAAGCCTACTGCGTCCCCTTCTATCTCAGCACTGCGGATGCCTCGATTGCCCGCAACCTGCTGATTTACCGCTACAAGCATCTGGAGAAGGCCAAGGAGAATGCCCGGAAGCTCGGCTTCGCCAAAGGCGCGCTGTATCCGATGGTGACGATGAACGGCGAGGAATGCCATAACGAGTGGGAAATTACTTTTGAGGAAATTCACCGTAACGGGGCCATCGCCTACGCCATCTACAATTATGTGAACTACACCGGCGACAAATCGTATCTCGGGCAATATGGCCTGGAGGTGCTGGCGGAAATCTCCCGTTTCTGGGAAGAGCGCGTGCACTACGTACCGCATAAAGACAAATACGTCATGCTCGGCGTTACCGGACCGAACGAGTACGAGAATAACGTGAACAACAACTGGTACACGAACCGGATCGCCGCCTGGACGCTGGAGTATACTTTGGAAGCGCTCGCTTATTTGCGGGAACATGAAGACACGCGTTATGCGGAGCTGGTCGACAAGCTTGGTCTTCTGGAAGAAGAAACGGATAAATGGCAGGATATCATCGATAAGATGTACTACCCGCTGGATGAGGAGCGTGGCATCTTCCTGCAGCAGGACGGATTCCTCGACAAGCAGATCATTCCGGTCAAGGAGCTTGCCCCCGAGCATCTGCCGCTGAATCAGAAATGGTCCTGGGACCGCATTCTCCGCTCCTGCTACATCAAGCAGGCCGACGTGCTGCAAGGGCTGTATTTCCTGAACGACCGCTACGACCTGGAGACGAAAAAACGGAACTATGACTTCTACGAGCCGATCACTGTACATGAGTCCTCCCTCTCCCCCTGCATTCACTCGATTCTCGCCTGCGAGCTGGGATACAAGGAGAAGGCCTACGAAATGTACTTGCGGACCTCAAGGCTGGACCTCGATAACTATAACAATGATACCGAGGACGGCTGCCATACCACCAGCATGGCGGGAACCTGGATGTCGATTGTGCACGGCTTCGGGGGACTCCGGGTTCAAAACGGGCGGCTCGGGCTGAAGCCGTTCAATCCCGGCCACTGGTCCTCCTATTCCTTCAAGGTCATGTTTCGCGGCTCCCGCCTCAAGGTTACCGTTACCGACCGGGACATTACGGTTGCCAACGAGACCGAAACCCCGGCTGCCATTACGATCTATGACAAGGAGTACACCGTTGGTGGACTTGGCACAGTGACCTCGCAGGGCGTGCCCGCCGCCATCTAGCGCTCAGGCCGTTTCCTTCAAGCCTAGATTGAGTGACAAAAGCCGTCCGGGGCGGAGATTCCCTCCTCCCTGAACGGCTGTGTTTGTTGCACACTATAGCTGTTTTATTGAACTAGCGTTTCTTGTGCAAACCATTGGTTATTTTTCTCTGTTTGACATAACAAATTGAATCACTTCCTGATGAACCCGTTCCCAATTGAGGTCATCATTTCTTATAACTGACTTCGAAATTAAGAGCCGTTCTATGATTTTCATCTCTATTTCGGTTCGAACTCTTAAAAACTCAACAAGTCCGTCAAACCCTGTCAGCCCATGACTCCGCCCGTACCCCTGCTGAGTGTAATACTGAGTTACGCCATTTTGCCATTCGGATGAGCGTTCCTCGAATGCTCTCTTTAAAGTAGAGCGAACATCACCAGGATGAAAATAGAGAAGTGACGGGTTTAACGGCTTGATAATGTCGCCGAGCTTCAGTACATAATCTGTAATGGTATCCTCCGAAGCATCATATCGACCAAGCATGGCTGAAAGGGGGTTTTGAATGAAACAGCACTCAAAAATGGTTACCGTCTCCTCTTGCAGCCCAGCCTGTACAAACTCGCTCCACCTGTTCAAATGCACTTCACAATGCTGCTCTAATGGCAGTATTCCATCATAAATGTCGTATTGCATCACATCAGACAACAGTTCATCCGGGAACACCTTACTTGATTCCTGTATGTGCTTACCATAATCAATAAAGTTGTAGTCCCCTTTGCACTGAGTAATCGACCGAATCAATCCGACGGACTCTGAATGCCTCTCTAATAGCTTCTGATACTCTTTATTTGTCAAGCATGAAACTTTATCGTAATCTGCCGGATGATCCAAATCTCCCTCAAGAAATAGATGTGTGTCTATTCCCAATGCTGTTAAATGGTCATTAATCAATTTAGCTGTTGTGCTCTTGCCAGAACCCCATATACCTTCAACGATGATCAACTTAGTTCTTGTCATACTAACCAACCCCCTCATAAAAAAATAATGGCGGTCGGTCATTTAACCGCCATTTTAACTCATGTTACCTTGTGTAAACTCCATTTCGTTCATCTCCCTTCACTGTCTATATTATATTTCCATTGGGAAATATTAACAACACTCATTCACCAAGCTATCCTCTAAGCATCAAAGTCTTCGTAATCCTCATGTCGCATTTGCGTTATACTTGTGGGGCTGGCAATTATAATACTGTCCACAGGAAGCACGGAAGAACAGGATCGGCGGGCAGCGACGTGATACGATAGTTGCAGAGGAGATGGCAGACGATGGAATGGCTGAACCGAATGAAGGACGCGCTGGAATATATGGAACGACATATGACGGAACCGGTAAATATGGAAGATATCGCTAGAGCAGCCTGCTCTTCGCCATTCCACTTTCAGCGGATGTTCAATCTGCTGACCGGAGTGACCGTCGCCGAGTACATCCGCAAACGGCGGCTGACGCTCGCCGCCCAGGAGCTGGCGATGACGCCGGCCAGGGTGCTGGACGTCGCGCTCAAATACGGCTACGACTCGCCGGAGGCATTCGCCAAGGCGTTCCGCAAGGCGCATGGCCTTACGCCCTCGGCGGCGCGCGAGCCTGGGGCCGTTCTGAAGGCTTTCCCCCGCCTCTCCTTCCACCTGTCCTTGAAGGGAGACAAAGAAATGGATTACCGTATCGTGAACAAAGAAGCGTTTACCGTGGTCGGCAAGACGATGAAGACCTCCTGCCGCGATGGAGAGAATTTGCGGAGAATCCCGCAATTTTGGCTGGAATGCAACAAGGACGGCACCTACGACAAGCTCCTTGAGCTGGGCGGCGGCATCCATGATCTGCTCGGAATATGCGCCGATATGAATCACGAGCAGGAGACGCTCACCTACTGGATTGCCGTAGAGAACGACGAGCCGACACCGGACGGCTACTCCTCCATCGTGATTCCGGCCGCGACCTGGGCCGTCTTCACTTCGGTCGGTCCCATGCCAGGCGCAATTCAGAGTGTGTGGGCGAGAATCTTCCAGGAATGGTTCCCCGGCACCGGCTACGAGCATTCGGGCGGACCCGAGTTTGAGCTGTACCCGCCCGGAGACCCGGCCTCGGAAGATTACCGCTGCGAGATATGGATTCCGGTCATGACGAGGTCATAAGCGAAGCTAGTCCAACAAATGAAGAACCGGCCAAGCGCACAGATGCATGTGCCCGGCCGGTTCTTTCGCGTCTTATCGTGGGCAGGGAACGGACAAATTAGGTAGGTTTATGATTGGACCTAAGCTTGCTATAATTGAAAGAAATGAGGTATGTATTGAGATTCAAGGGATCTGATTACCGGAGAAGGAGAATTTCATGCCCAACGTAAAGATTTATACAGACAGCACATCCGATATGCCGCAAGGCTGGAAAGAATCCTATGACATCGGCGTCGTCCCGCTGTATGTCGTGTTTGAGGACGCCACTTACCGGGATGGCGTAGATATTACGCCGGACGAGGTGTACCGGAAGGTGGCCGCAGCCGGCGCGCTGCCCAAGACGGCGGCCCCTTCGCCTGCCGACTTTATTCATGCCTTTGCGCCTGCGATTGAGGAAGGCCGCGACATCGTCTATATCAGCCTTTCTTCCGCTCTGTCTTCTACCTATCAGAATGCGTGTCTTGCCGCAGAGGAGTTTCCTCCCGGACGCGTAAAGGTCGTAGACTCCGGCACATTATGCGGCGGAATCGCCCTGCTGGCCGTGAAGGCGGCTCAGGCGGCGCTCCGCGGCGGCAGCTCAGACGAGATTGTCTCCATGGCGGAGCACAGCCGCAGCCGGCTGAGCACCGAGTTCGTCATCGACACGCTCGACTATATACATATGGGCGGCCGCTGTTCGGGCATGCAGAACTTTATCGGCAGCCTGCTCAAGATTCGTCCGGTGCTTCGATTGGCAGGCGGCAGCATCGTCCCCGTGAGCAAGGTCCGCGGCAAGAAGGAAAAAGCGGTGGAGCAGATGCTATCCCACGCCCTGTCGGACATAGACCGGATGGACAAGGAGCTGATCATCGTTGCGCATACGCAAGCTGAGAAAGACGCCAGATTCCTGGTTGACGCCCTTAAGGAATCGACCGGAGGAGTCGGGGAAA
>NZ_ASSC01000422.1 GCF_000520735.1 Paenibacillus forsythiae T98 | reverse complement strand
CTCCAAGTATTCCTTGGTCAGCGTAATATACAGCGACTGGATGGGAGTGGAATAGGCGATCTTCTCGCCCCCAGCGGCGAGAATCGAACCGCGCATCGCGGCAAGCGGCACATCCTTCGTGTCCCGGTTCGTCTCCACCTCGGTCAGCGTCGGGCCTTCCACGAATTGCAGTACGGCAAGACGGATAATAATTACACAGAATATAACAAACGTACTGAAAAAAAACACATTGATCCGCAGCGCCAGGGTACTCTTGCTGCCGGTCTCGTCCGAGGGCGAGCCCTGCTTGCGAAAAAGGCTCACTTTGCTCTCTCCTTATTATAACATTTAAGAATTCATATGTATCCCGGAAAGCAGGCTAATGCCTATGGAACCCATTTATTGTAACATAGTTATGCGATTTACTAGAAGTTTCATTGAGTGTACAAATTGAAAGGACATCGTCCTTTTGCAGAGAAATTGAGGTCAACGACCAAACAATTCCAATACAAAGGAGATGCCCATTCTTGTAGAATTGCTGTAAAGCCGGAAATTTCACAGCCTTGGCCTCGCCATCTTGTTGTTAGTTCGTACCCCTTCCGGTTGTTCCGCTTTCGCCCGCACTGCCGTTTTGCTGAAGACTCTTCTTCGGCACTCCGTCGAGGCCGTATTCCCAA
>NZ_ASSC01000421.1 GCF_000520735.1 Paenibacillus forsythiae T98 | reverse complement strand
GAGCGCGGTCAGCGGGGTATCCGGCAGGATCGGCTCGCCGGTCAGCCGGTTGGCCTGGGTAACGACGCTGTCAATCAGCTCATCGAGTCCCGTCTCGTCAAAGTTGGTATCGCGGCATTCCGCATGCAGCGTAATGAACTCCGCTACCGTGGCGTCCATCACAAAGTTCATATTCTGGGACAGCTGGGCAATCAGCTTCCGTCCCATGTCGAACCGGATCTCGGGTGCGGGCGGCTGATCGTTAATCAGGATGCATCGGCCGCTTGGCGTATCCCGCTGGGCGATGTACTCGATATCCGCCAGCAGCCTGCTCTTGCCCGAGCCGGTCGGTCCGACGACGGCAACCAGGTCGCCCGGGACCAATCTTAAGTTGACATCCTCCGGTTCGCCGGATTTGGATCGGCCGCCAAGAATCGTAATGGATTGAATATCCTCCATCATGTCAGCTCACCTCCGGGCGGGAAACGTCCGGAATGGCGATGCTCTTGACGTTGCCCATTTGATAGTCGTGCCCGATTCTCGTTTCACCCAGGCAGTAGGAACAGACTGCCGCCGGCATCGAGAAACGCAGCTTCCGGCCGTCCAGATCGTCAATATCCTCCGCCTGCGCAAGCAGGGCGCCGAGGCGCTCCTTGCCCTGTCCGGTCAGGCCGTTGATGTGGAGAATCTCCGCCCGGGCGTTCACTTTGCGGACCTGGTACTGGAATACCTCGCGCTCGGCCTGGGAGACAATGTCTCCCTTTGTAATGGCCACGATATCGGCCTGTTTCAGCAGCGGCCCCATCTTGGTCGGCGTATTCGCACCCGATAAATTATCAATGACACAGACCGCCAGAGCACGGCGGATAAAGGGCGAGCAGCGGTTGCATAGACCGGCGCTCTCGCTGATCAGAATATCGAGTCCCAGCGATTGTCCCCAGCGCGCGCAGGCTTCGATATTGGTTACAAAATAATGGTCCGGGCAGAGATTGCCGGCAAGGCCGAGAAGCACCGGCACTTCTTTGGCGCGGTATCGCTCATCATCCTTGGAGGCAACGCAGTCGAATTTAACGACGCCTGCTTGAAGCCCCTGCTCCTTCAGCCAATCGATCACACGCAGAAGCATGGAGGTTTTGCCACTCGACGGCGGACCCGCCACGGTTATGAGCTTCATATCCTATTCCCCCTGTTCGAACCCTTTGTTAAAGGCGGCGTTCACCGCGTCCGTCTTGGCCTGAATATCCTGGTTCCAGACGAGATCCCAGCCCATCCACAGCAGCTTGCGCGGGGTAAGCCCGGATGCCGCCGAGGGATGAGGCGATGGGAAGAAGGCCTGTTCGCACAGATCAGCCGTCTCCTTGCTTGTGAAGAAGGAAGCCAGACGTTGCCCGCCCGCCGATGCGTTCTTCTTGACCAGCAGGAACACCGGACTGGCGATCGCGCCTTCTTCCGGCCAGATAATATTGACTTTTTGCTTCTTGCGGATCATGTTTGCATAAAAATAGGGCATCACGTATAAAGCCGTTCCGGCCTCATTATCGGTCCCCGCCAGCTTAGCCATCTGGCCCGGGTGAAGTCCCTGGCGAACCGAGCGCCCGAGACCGGTCAGCATCTCTTCGCCGAACTGCTCGCCCAAGGTTAGCAGCACCGTTTCGCAAAAGGTGCCGTTATGGCCTCTCATCGTGACCTGCTTCCGGTACACGGGATTCAGCAGATCGCTCCAGGAGCTCGGCTCGGGAGTATCGCCCAAACGGGCGGTATCGGCCACAATGACCAGAGGATTCACACACATTAACGTGACTCTCCCGGTCGGGTCCTGCATATCGATTTCCGCGAACCGTTCATTTGGAGCGTAGCCCGCAGCGTCGGCGAATACAGCCTGATCGAGAAACCGGCTCCGAAACTCCCGATGGAAGAAGCTGCTGATTCCCGGTGTAATGACGATATCCGGCAATTCGTCTGCGGATTGAAACTCATTCACCGTTTTATAGAAGTCGCTCTGATTCGCATTTCCCTCAAATTCCAGCTCTTCCGGGTCCAGATCAGACCAGAGCCCCGAGCTTTGCTGATGCAAAAAGGTTTCTTCAATCGGCACCTTAAGCGGGCAGGGCAGCATGGCAAGCAGGTGGCGGGGCAATCTTTCCTGTTCTTGAGCCGTTCCACTATTCATATTTTATTCATCCTCTCGTGGCCTTTTTTTCAAAATACGCGGGTAATTTACGTTTAATTATAAATAGTAGTGATTTGATTCACAATTTGCGCAAGGCCGAAATGTTTGACAATACTACAAACATTCCCTTATTAGCATAATTTAGACCTTCTGGAAATATAGGGGGAATCTGAGGCGAGGCGAGGATAGGACGGACCGGGAGAGGTTATTCCTCCGGATAGACAAACCGTTCGATGGCGTCCGCAGCCAGGGCCGGATCCGTTCCGGAATTGTCAAAGTGCAGGATGGAGGAGGAAGGGAGCGGCCAATTTACCGTGCGGCTGACAAGCGAGGCGCGGAAGACGTCCCAGTGGCGCAGCTTCCAATCGTCCAGCTTCGAGCCTCTGGCGGCAATTCTTTCCTTATAAAGCGTCTCGTCAGACAGGCTGACGATGATCGCTTTGACCTCCACATCGAGCAGTGATCGGCCGATTCGCGACAGCTCGCGAGCAATCCACCCTTCATCTGCGGCTTCTTTTGTAAAAGGGCCGACTACGATGCTGTCCACATTCAGCTTGACGTTGTCCAGAGCGGCATCCATTGTAATCCGGTATCCCAGATCGCGGCACAGCTTCTTGTAGTCTTCCGAATCCCGGTCGGCAGGGTCAAGTCCATGGAGCGTCATGATCGCTTCCGCAGCCGGCCGCAGCAGGATATCCATGTCGAAGAAGGCCGCTTTTCGCCGGGCTGCCAGCGCTTTGGCCAGCGTCGTCTTGCCTGCCCCTGCTCCCCCAAGGAAAAATACAAGCTTGTTCATCAGCTACTCCCCCTTGTGTATGGTTATTCTTATCTTACCCTAACGTTCGGGCCAGCGTAATTAAACCGGTAATTGTAATGACGTTCAGCAGCGTGGAAATCAGCACAGTCTGGGCCGCGAAGTCCGGCTCGTTATTATATTCCTCGGCCAGCAGCGAGGCGTTCACGCCGGTCGGCATGCCGGAAGCGATAATCAGCGCCTGGGCGGGCATGCCCTTGATGCCGAGCGCAAGCACGAGCAGAATGCCGATCGCAGGAGCGGCGAACAGGCGCAGAAGGAGACTTAGGTAAATATCGACCCGGGCCAGCCGAAGCGGATACTTGACAATCTGCGCTCCCAGCGTAAGCAGCGCGACCGCGACCATCGATTCCTGAGCATAGGTTAGCGGCTTGGAGATGAACAGGGGCAGCGGCACGGAGAAGGCGTGAAACGCAAGTCCCAGCACCAGCGCGTATGGAACGGGCATTTTCATAAATCCGATGAGGACGATCCGGTAATTGCCCTTAAGCTTGGCCCGCTGAATGGAAATAACCCCATAGGTGAAGGTGAGCAGGCTTTGCAGCGCCATAATCAGCGATTGAAGCGAAGCGGCGAGAGCGTCTCCGTGAAACGCCAGCTCGTTGACCGGCATGCCGTAGTTGCCCGCGTTATCCAGCAGCACGCTATTCGTAAATGCGGCCTTCATGCCCGTTTTGTATTTTAGGAAACGTGTAAGGATAAAGGACAAAATATAAAGAATGCCTATGTACAGGGCATAGAAACCGACCACCATTCCGAGCAGGGACGGGGACATTTTCGAGAGGTACATGCTCATAAACACCGCAGCGGGCGTTATGTAGTAGAAATTGATTTTGGCCAGCGTATACAAATCCAGCCGGAACAGCCGCTGAAGCAGCGAGCCTGCGCCAATCAGAATGAACACCGGAAGCACAACCTGAAGCAGAATCTCACCAGTCATTAAATCCTCTCTTTTCGTAGATATTCATAGGGTCAAACGTGTTCATTATAGCATAGATTTCCTTTCGGTCAGAGTCTGAGTTATAAAACATTCCGGCTTCGTTAAAACTGTTATCAGAACCTGCATGACCTGTGGATCGAGAGAAAGGAGGGCGGACGGATGAACAAAAGACAACTGGGATGGCCCGCCGCCTTCGGCGCGCTGCTGCTGGCGGCCGGCTGCATGTCCGTAAGCGGAATGTCCACGGAGCCTGCGCACCCCGCTTCTTTGGATATGCCGAATCTCACAAACCCCGGACGGGGGCTTGGAGAAGAACGTGATCCGCTGGCGCCGATTATGAAGGACGTATATTCGGAATCCATTCCGGGTGACGTCTACTCGGATGGCTGGAATGGCCGGTAACTGCCCATTTGCTGCTGTTCTCTTACCGATCCGGCTATACAGCCTGGAGGGATTTTTAGTATAATAGACCGACTTGCTGGAGAGAGGGGCACTGAGAAGGATGGCGGCGGAGATTGTGCGCGTTACAACGGAGGAACAGCTGCAGCAGGGGCTCGATATTCGCAAAAAGGTGTTTGTCGAAGAACAAAAGGTTCCTGTGGAGGAAGAAATCGACCCTTTCGACAAAATTGGCCCGGATGCGTATCACATGCTGCTAATTGACGATGGGGTTCCCGTTGCCACGGGAAGATTAACCTATTATAGAGAGGGCACCGCGAAGATGCAGCGGATCGCCGTGCTGAAGGAGTACAGAGTCAAGGGCTACGGCCGCGTGCTGCTGCTTGCGCTTGAGGAACTGGCCCGGGAGCTCGGACTTGAGACCTCCATTCTGGACGGACAGTGCCAGGCCGAGGACTTCTACCGCAAGCTTGGCTATGAAGTGATCTCGGAGAAGCCGTTCTATGATGCCGGAATCCTGCATGTGCGGATGCAAAAAAAATTGTAAAGGCGCATATCCGTCACGCCTGCTGGACACGCTATGATGTGCCTTGTATTTGGCAAATCTGGATTCAGGAGCGTGTTCATATGTCGAGCGTGGAACGGGAACATTTTGTGGCGGTACGGAAGAACGGCGACGGCGATCTTGCCTCCTTTCAGACCTCGACGGGCCGCGTGTTGAGCTACGAGCAGGCGTTGCAGGAGATTCAGGCGGGAGCCATCGCCGGCGTCAACATCTTCAAAGGGAAGGACGGAGCTCCCCATATCCGGGGGGATGCCGACGGCGATCCGACCAATAACCTCGATCAACTGCCGTCGTTTTAAGCGCAGGATTACGGTAAGGGACTATCCGGCAGGCCGAAAGGCCGGGATGGTCCCTTTTTTTATCAAAGGTCATACATGACATGCTGCTCCACAAAATCCATTCCCGACGTCCGCCCGATGTAGTCCGGCTTCTCGTCGCCGTAATGCATCAGGGAAATCCGGCTGCGAATATCCGGGGGGAGGCTCTTCAGTTCTTCCAGGGTGGCATGGACGACGCCCGCTCCTTCCAGCTGGCAGTCGTGATAAATTTTACGGCAGCCCCCGCCGCGTACAAGATTGGTCAGGAACTCCGGCTCGAAAGTCATGTCGGCGCTGTAAAATACCTCTTCGTTCAGCATGAGCGAATAGCTGTCCTTGCCCGGAATGTGCGGCGTCCGGATCAGGCGGACGGTGATTTCCGGCGAGAGGGAATACACCGTGTCCGGCTTCAGTGTCCGGACATGAAACACGTCTTCCAGCGACGTAATGAGGCCCTCCTGGTACAGCCCGCCCATCAACGTGTGCTCCCACAGCGGATCGACGAGCGCTTCGGGGAGCAAGAGCGTCATTTTGCGGCCGGTTGTATGGCGCAGGGTCAGCGCCAGCTCCTCAAGCCCGCCGACATGGTCGGCATGCAGATGGGTAATGAGCGTGGCTTCGATTTCATCGAAGGAACGCCCCAGCTCGTGCATGGCCAGCGGAGCGGTGATGCCGCAATCGATCAGCAGGGTATAATCGCCGTCCATCAGCAGGGCGTTGTTGTTGAAATAGTTCTTGGCGAAGGCGCTGCCCGTTCCGAGCATTTGCAGCTTGACAGTCATGAATGATTACCTCCCGGGTTAGCCGTCTAGGATATAGTATCAGCCATTTGTAAACGCATGATGAAGCCGGTGTTCTTCTTTTTTCCGGCCGGTGTTGCCGCCATAGCTAGTCCAATAAAAATTTGCCCCGTCAGCCGCAACTTGCCTATGCGGATGAAGTATATATTAACAGCATGAATGAGTTATGGAGGTTCAAGGGTTATGAAAAAAAGATGGAGAAAAGTTGCGGTTTGCGTAATGGTCTTTTCGCTGATGGGCGGTTCCCTGTTATTTGCCGACTCGGTCTATCAGAAGGTGCGTGTATGGAGTAACGGCAGGGAAATCCCGGACGGCGGCTACTTAATCGACGGGAAGACGTATGTTCCCGCGCGGGAGATCGACGGGCTGGTCATTTGGACCGACTCCGGCAGGGTAAAAATTATTAAACCGAATGTGCACATATCCTTGTTCAAGGGCGATGCCATTTTTGGTAATGTCAATGTGGGCAAGCTTAAATTTAAAGCACTCTGCCAGGTGGATAGCCTCTCCGGCGATATTGCGGGCGTGAAAGTATCGATTATCGATCCTTCCGGCAACATCAAGGACCTTGATTCCCGGGATCTGGACAGCGACCAGAAGGACAACTTCTGGTTCTCGACCAAGGAAATAACCTACGACTTCAAGGAAAGCGGCAAGTACCGGGTTGGCTTCTACATGAAAGCGACCCGTAACGGCGACTACTCGCTTGTGTCCGAAAAGGTCATCACCGCCCTGAATTAATGCTTTTTGCGGATGCCTGTAAATTGACCTGAACTTGTCTTACGTGTTAACATACCAAATGTAGGATAATTCAATTCAAAGCGAGGTATTTTAATGAGCGATCACAAACATGAGCATGGCGAAGCATGCTGCGGCGGACATGGCCATCATCACGGGCATGAGCATGGTGGCGATGGATGCAGCTGCGGGCACAACCATGAGCACGAGGAGTTTGTGCTGACCTTGACGAACGAGCAGGGCGAAGATGTGGAAATGGTGCTGGTTGAAACGTTCGACGTAGCCGATAAGCTCTATGCGCTGCTGCTGGAACGCGAGAACCCTGAAGCCGACGGCATCATTTTGCGCATGGAAGAGGAAGACGAAGAAATGGTGCTTTACAATATCGAAGACGAAGCGGAATGGAAAGCTGTGGAAGAGGCTTACAACGAACTGCTTGCCAAGCAGGGATAGATTCGGACAAGATATAGAAGTCGGATCTGCTTCATCGGCGCCGACTGAAGAAAACCCGATACCTTATGATCAGGTATCGGGTTTTTGCATGAGCAATCCGGAATAAGGGCGAAGCTTGCACATTCCGACAGCTTAGAATATCGGGTCGGCTTCGACGATAACCTTGACATGATGGAGTGTGCGGTCCTCCGGTCCCTTGACAGGCAGGCCGATCTCCACATGGTCGAGAATATAATCAATGTTATCCTGCGTAATGACCTCTCCGGGAAGCAGTATCGGGATACCCGGAGGATAGACATAGATGAATTCGGCGATAATCCGGTCTGCCGATTCCTTGAACGGCACAAGCTCCGTATCCGCATAGAAGGCGTCGCGCGGAGTAAGCGCAAGCTGCGGAATCTCGGGAACCTGCACCTTGAGCTCGTAGATATCGCCCTTGCCGTAATGGATGGCCGACAATACCCGCAGGGCAGACAACAGTTTATCTACGGACTGCCGGGTATCTCCGGGCGTAATTAGGCAAAGAATGTTATACATGTCGCTCATTTCGACTTCGATATTATATTTCTCGCGCAGCCAGTTCTCCGCTTCCCAGCCGGTAATGCCCAGATGGCGCACATGGATGCTCAGCTTGGTAGGGTCATGGTCGTAGGTGGCTTCCGTGCCCAGGATCTCGTTGCCGAAGCTGTACAAGCCTTCGATTTCATTGACCGCTTCCCGGGCATACTTGGCCAGCTCGATCGCATGCTCCGCCATATCATGGCCGTTCAGCGCGAGATGGCGCCTGGCCGTATCCAGCGAAGCAAGCAGGATATAGGAGGTTGAGGTTGTCGTCAGCGTGCTCAGCATTGTCTGCACACGCTGCGGGTTAATGAGACCGGTGTCGGCATTAACATTGAGCACCGAGCTCTGGGTCAT
>NZ_ASSC01000420.1 GCF_000520735.1 Paenibacillus forsythiae T98 | reverse complement strand
CGCTGCCCCCGCTCAAGGAGCTGTACGAGACGGTGGCCGCCCGCTACAAAGAGAGCGCAAGCGACATCGCCAAGGAGACGAAGGCGATTGAGCAGCGGCTGCGGCGGGCGCTGACGACAGGGCTGACGCATCTGGCCTCCATCGGGCTGACCGATTACAGCCACCCCAAATTCGAATATTACGCTCCGCTGTACTTCGATTTCGAGGATGTGCGGGCCAAGATGAAGGAAATGGACCAGGGCCGGGAATCGGGCAAGGCCAAAGTGAATATCCGCAAATTTTTGCAGGTGATGATTCTTGAGCTTCAGGAAGGACTGGGGCGCTAAGAGACCCCTCCCGGATTTGGGCAGGGGCTATTCCTGCTGTACAATGATGAAAGCGTGGCGTCTGGAGGAGGGCAGGAAGTTTATGATACGGACACTGGCGGTCACCCATCAGGGAGAAGTGCTGATGGATAAGCCGCTTTCGGAAATCAAGGTGGAGGATTACAAATGGATATGGGCGGATTTTTCGGAACCGACTCCGGAGGAGACGCGGCTGCTGGATACTCACTTTCACTTTCATCCGCTGGCGATTGAGGACTGCATGCATGTGCTTCAGCGACCGAAGCTCGATCACTACGAGGATGTGCAGTTTTTTGTGCTGCATGCGCTGAACGAGACGACGCTGAGCGCCGAAGAGGTGGATTTGTTTGTCGGCAAATCCATCTTCGTGACCTATCATCTTCATGAGCAGTTTGAGCTGGAAGAAGCCCGGGAGCGGGTTATGGAGGAGATCGACAGCCGGAAAGGCTGGTCCGGCGGTCCGATGCTGGCGGCCTATACGGTGATGGACAAATTGGTGGATAATTATTTTCCAAGCCTGTATATGATCGAAGACGAGCTGGCGGAGCTGGACAGCCGAGGGAGCAGCGAATCGGTGGAGGAGCTGATGTCCCAGGTATTCGACGTTCGCAGCCGTCTCCTGAAGCTGCGGCGGACGATTGTGCCGATGCGCGATTTGATGTACCGGATTCTCAACTCCCAGCATATTCAGAGCAACGTGGAGGAACGCATGTATTTCGGCGATATTTACGATCACCTGCTCAAGCTGACGGATATGATCGAGGCTGACAGGGAAATGACCGCAGACCTGCGGGACAGCTACATCTCGCTGAATTCGAACCGGATGAATTCGATTATGAAGACGCTGACGGTAATTACCACCATCTTCATGCCCTTGACGCTGATCGCCGGCATATATGGTATGAATTTCAATGTAATGCCCGAACTGGACTTCCCTTACGGCTACCCCATCGTCCTGCTGCTCATGCTGCTGCTGGGCGGAAGCATGGTGCTGTGGTTTCGCCGCCGGGGATGGTTTAA
>NZ_ASSC01000419.1 GCF_000520735.1 Paenibacillus forsythiae T98 | reverse complement strand
GCCCCAGCCGGTCAAGCGGAAACGGCGTGTTGCATGCGGTCATCAGCAAGTACTGCTGGCTCCCCGGCAGCGTCGGTTTCGGAGCAATCCCCCCGCCGCTGCGGTCCATCGCCAAGCCTGCCAGCCTGTCGAACATGAGCTTGACCTGCCCCGGCACATTGGCGTAATACGTAGGCGCGGACAAAATAACCAGGTCGCTGGAGGCCAGCCGTTCCCATAGAGCGGCAAGCTCGCCGCCGGGAGGGCACACTCCGGATGCCCGGCAATCCGGGCATCCCTTGCAGGCGGAGATGTCCACCTTGTACAAGTCGCAGATGTCCGTCTCCCAGCCTGCTTTCGCTGCCGCCTGAACGGCAATGTGCAGCATCTTCGACGTGATTCCGTCCGGCCGGGGTCCGCCTTTAATGGCGAGAAGCCGTTTCTTCCCCATCTTGTTCCTCCTTTGCGATCATGCGCAGCAGCAGAGTGCAGGCGTATTCCAGCAGCCCGTGCTTGGTGACGCCCATCGTCTCGGAGATATAGCTGCTTTTGCGGTGCGCCACTATAATGAGCGAGGACAGGCTGCTCCAATAGATCAGAATGGTTTCCTTGATCCGCGTGTCCGGATTCACGACCCCGCCCGTAATTCCCTGACGGATCATGACCTCCAGAATGGCGTTAATCTCTTCCCCGACATTGAAAATCTCCCGCTTCACCTGCGGCAAGTCCCCGCTGCCCAGCGGTTGGGTCTGGAAATCGACAATACCGGCGAACAGATAGGGAGAGGCTACATAGAACGTAATCAGACTGCCGCACAGGGCTCGGTATTTGGAAAAAAAGTCCGCCTCCCCTTCCAGACTGCGCAAAATATGCTCCTTAAGCTGCATAAATCCCTTCAGTATGATTCGGTCGTGAATCTCCTCCTTGCTTGGAAACTGAATATATACTGTGCGCTTGCTGTATTCGGCGCTCTTGGCGATGTCATCCATCGTCGTCGCCGCAAAGCCTTTTTCCGCGAACAGCTCCTCGGCCGCAAGCAGAATATTTTCTTGATGCAGGCTTGAGATGGTCTCTTTGCGTGTTGTACGGTCCACAGGAATAAACCTCCAGTTCCAAAAGTAAACTATCAGTTTACTTGAATGGTATCATCTTTTTGGCAGGCTGTAAATCCTGTTTTTGACAGGGGGGGAGGAAAATGCAGGATATGAAACCGGAATGCCGAATAGTTTGAAAGGAATAATTTGAAAAAAGCAAGCGCGAAAGGGGAGTCAAGGGGATGGATACCAGCTTGTATATGATTAGGCATGCTGTGTCTCCGTATCTGCGCGGACAGGAACGAAACCGCGGGTTGTCGGAGCAAGGAGCGGCCGATGCGCGGAGAGTGAAGGCGATTTTGAAGCACGAGGATATTGCGCATTTTGTATCCAGTCCGTATGCGAGGGCGGTCGCTACGATGCAGCCTTTGGCGGAAGAGGCGGGCAAGGAGATTACATTATATGAAGGGCTGCGGGAAAGAGAGTTCGGAGACTTGGACAGGGAATTTGGGGATGAGGAATTGCTTGCTGCGGTCCGCCGTTCTTTTGAAGACAGGCATTTCAAGCTTGACGGGGGAGAAAGCGCTCAGGAAGCGGAAGCGCGGGCCGTGCCGATTATTGAGCAGCTGCTGGGAAAGCATGCAGGGAGTAAAATTGCAATTGGAACCCACGGAAACCTCATGGCGATCATCATGCACTTTTACAATAAAGCGTACGGATTCGATTTCTTGTTGGCGACGACCAAGCCGGATATTTATAAAATGGAGTTTGCGGGGCAGAAGCTTGTAAGTGTGGAGCGGTTATGGCAACCTCAGCTTGGCTCAAAATCATAGCCGCCCCATCAGGGACGGCGTTCGGCAGCGCTTCTTTTTCGAGGTGAAATAAGGATTTATGCGTTCAGACGCTTGTGGTTCTGATGCGCCAGCGTTAGCAGCGCGACGTAGATCGGTTGGACGTTGAACTTTTTGCCGAACTCGAACTTGTACGAGCCGATTTGCGGGCTGTTGGTCTTGAAATACGGCGACTGAATATAGTGGATGGTGATTTCACTGTCATCAAAGCCGGTGCCGCCCGTTTCCATCGTAACTTCGTAGATCGATTCGAGGGGGATGGAAGCAACGCGGGTCTTTTTCCCGGTCACGCCCTGGTGGTCGATAAAAATCAGCCGTTCGTCCGTAAGGATAAACGTATCCCGCACAAGCCGGAATCCCATCTGAATCTTCTCATCCGGCATCAGGTATATTCCGTACTGGCTGTTCAGCTCGGGGATGGAAACCTCAGAGTAATTGCCCAGCAGTCCGCCAAATAGATTAGCCATTTCAAGCACCTCCTGTTTATAGTAACCAATTCGGCGCCCCGGGCGTTTTTCCTGTATGCTTGCTTGAAAATTCTATTTTAAAAATATTATTCTGGACATGGCAGCGAGGCATTTGCAATAACCGGGGCTTTGGCGGGAGCCCTATTCTGCAACCTTTCCGTATGCGTTCCGTCTATTAAGGAGAGGAATAGATCCAGGATTGTCAAATCAACAGGGAGATGACACTTATGATGAACAAGTATATAAAAATGATGACGGCAGGCGTGATGCTCACAGGCATGCTGAGCCTGGCCGCCTGCAGCTCCGGAGGCAGCGAAGCGGCGTCCCCGCCGCCATCCGCGCCGCCTTCGGCATCGCCTGCCCCGGCGACTTCCGCGCCCTCCCCGGAGGCCAGTGACGCCGCGCCGCCCACGGCTGTATCGCCTGCCCCGGGCGGCGGGATGGGGCAAAATACGGCAGCTCAGCTCACAGAGCTGCTTGAGCTTGCCAAGCAGGGCAAAGCGCCCGGGCTTCCGTTCGCCGCGCATACGGATCTTATCGACGATGTGAAGAAGGCCTGGGGCGAGCCGGACAAGGAAGAGGGGGCCGGCCAAGGCATCTATGCTACGTACAGCGCCAAGCATGCGGTGATTGGATTCAACAAGGGCAGCCTGATCTTCGATGTCCGTTCCAGCGCCGCCGAATTGCAGCAGCTGACGCTGGAGCAGATTGAAGAAACGCTCGGCAAGCCGGATGATGTAAAGACGAGTGGGAACGACAGCATCTACATTTACAAGGCGGGAGAGCAGTTTCAATTGAAATTCGTGATTCCGCAGTCTACAGGTAAGGTCGATCACATTTCCGTCTTCTCCGAGCAGGATTCCATCAACAATATGGCCGGTTAGCAAGCGGGCGAAAGGAACGTAATCTGCACGCTCAGAGCAGTCAGGAGGAGGTTCCCGCCTGGCTGCTTTTTTTTCGAAAGTCCCCGCGAAGACTTTGGAGTCGGCTTTGAAGCTTAACACTCCACTTGGCGGGGCTATTTTTGCATACGTCCTGCAACCCCCTGCTGTTCGGCCAAATTGAAACGCAATGCGTTATGATTTTTTGTTGACAATCACGGATTCACGCTGTATATTTATCTTAAATCAAAGATATTTTAATTAAAGATAATTTGTTAAAGATATATGCCGATGATGATTCAATGTCCAATCCAAATCCAATCAGGGAGGCTGTTCATTATGCAAACGATGGTATACACACCCGCCATGCAGGGGAGAGGCGAATTCGATGGAGGGAAAATCAAGGAACAAAAGCCGATCGGCTTCTCGGGCGAAGGATCGGTAATCAAACGGGTGGGCCCGTTATTTTATTGGGCATGGGCCACGTCAAGCACCGAAGCCGGAATCGGCCTGCATCCCCACCAAGGCTTTGAAATTATAACTTATGTGGTACAAGGCAATGCTTTTCACGGGGATACCTTGGGTACGGACAGCACAGTGGGCGCGGGCGGGGCGCAGGTCATGCAGACAGGCTCCGGCGTAAGCCATCAGGAAAGATTGAGTGCGGGTTCGGAGCTTTTTCAAATCTGGTTCGAGCCGGAATTGACGGAAGCAGTGCGGAGAAAGCCGACTTATCGGCAGTATCAGCATGAAGACTTTCCGCAGGAAGTGACCGCAGGAGGAGTTTCCGTAAAGACAGTTATAGGTCCCGGCGCTCCCGTTCAATTGGTCGCAGACAGCGAAATGTGGGATGTTGAAATCGGGGCTGGCGCTCGTTATGTTCAAAAAGTTCCGGCAGGTTATACTCTAACGGCCTTGGCTATTCGGGGGCAAGGAACATGGGCGGAGCCGGGATCGCCGGAGGAATCTGTATCTTTTCAGCACAAAGATTTCATTAAAAAAGCCGTGGAAGCCGATGCGGAAGTGGAAATCATGAACTCATCGGACCAAGACATGCTTCGCCTGATCATGATCAAGGTTCCAACCAAGGTGGACTATCCGCTTTATCCTAAAAGATAAGTACTATCCTTACTTCACGTCTAATATCTTTAAATAAAGATTATTAAATAAAAAATAACTAGGAGATGATTCAGATGCTGGCACTGGGGTTATTGTTGGTTCGTTTGGTGGTAGGGCTGTTGTTCATCGGGCATGGCGCTCAAAAGCTGTTTGGCTGGTTCGGCGGTTATGGCCCGAAGGGAACGGGAGGATGGATGGAGTCGGTCGGCATTAAACCGGGCGTATTCATGGCTGTGTTAGCAGGTCTATTGGAGCTGGTGGGAGGCGCCCTGCTTGCTGTCGGCCTGTTCACCCCGCTTGCCGCCTTGTTCATCACACTGACCATGCTTGGCGCCATCGTTAAAGTGCATGGCAAGAACGGATTGTGGGCAACGGCCAACGGCTATGAATACAACGCTGTCTTGATTGCGGTGGCCGTCCTCATCGCTGTAACGGGTGCGGGTGAATATTCGCTGGATGCGTTGTTGAAGCTTTAATACGGAATCATCCCGGGAAGTACGCGTCAAGGCCGTTTAAGTCCGCAAGTAGGCAAAATAGGTAGAGCGTATCGCCGACGAGCTCGGGCAGGTATCAAGCCAGCCGATTCTCACCTCACGAATGTAAACGGCATGCCTGGATCAAGGCTCGCCTGGAGCGGCGCGCTGAAGATGCTGCGATGATACGAACAACACTCACTTGCCGAGCTGGTGAGGGTAACGGTAAAGCTATTCAAGCGAAGGCTGTGGCTCGGGTAGAAGGAAGGACGTATGGCGGGAGCTTGAAGCTCTTGCCTGCTGCTGTGTTGCAGGTGCATTGAAATGGCGATAGGTCTTGAGCAAGGGAGCAGGACAGGGGAATTTACGAGTGATACGGTGAACCGTATCATAAGTAACGGCAAGTTTTTTGGGCTGGTCTAAAGTGGATAGTGCAATTCAAATCAAATATTTAGGGACTTTTCTTTGTTATGATCAAATAGAAAGGAGGGGGAACTTTCATGTACGAATGGAATGAAATGGTCCAGCTTATGGTGGACTGGGTGGATGCCAATCTATCGGAGACTCAATCCCTTTTGAAGATGTCTGAGCAGTTAGGCTACTCACCTTATTATTGCTCCAGACAATTTAGCGAACTTACGGGGATGACATTGCGGGATTATATTTGGACACGAAAAATTAGCCGTGCTGCCTTGGAGCTCCGCGACACGGATGAACGTGTTCTGGATATTGCAGTGAAGTATGGGTTTTCGTCACAGGAGGCCTTCACGCGAGCATTTGTAAAAGCCTTTCAGATTACCCCAGCAGCCTTCCAAAAAGAGCCTCGGCCCATTCCGTTGGCTATTCGTCTGGAGGTCTTCTCGCCTTATCACTATTTGATCAAGGAGCGGGATAAGATGAGCAACATCCATTTGCAACCGGCAACGATTAAAGTAGAGTTTATTCCAAAGCATAAATTTATTGGTATTTGGGACAAATCCGCACAGAGCTATGGGTCCTTTTGGGAGAATGGCCATAATTGTGATGAAATCAGCGGCATGCTAGAGAGTATGTCCAACCATACACTTCCCGGTCAGTTGGGACAGACGGCGGGGTGGTTTTATCAGGATGGACAAAAGGGTTACTTGTATGGAATACCTGTTTCAACGGATTACGACGGGCCGATTCCGGTAGGGATGGAATGCAAGGTGATTCCGGAATCGGAATATTTGGTCTTTTTCCACCCGCCTTTCGATTATCTGAAGGATAATGGTGCTGTTATGAGGACGGTTGAAGATGTGGCTTGGAACTTTGATCCGAGAAGCATGGGATACGAGTGGGATGAAGGCGTCAAACAGGATTATCAACGTCATTTTCCCGAGGGATATGGATACGCGGTGTTACGTCCTGTAACGAAAATAGATTAACGCCTAGCAAGCAATCAATTCCAGGGCCATCCAATACGGGTTGGCCCTAAAACATGCCGTTACAGGCAGCGCGGTGAACCGTACCATACTACCACAAGTATATAGAACGCAATTAACAAACCAACAGCACCACT
>NZ_ASSC01000418.1 GCF_000520735.1 Paenibacillus forsythiae T98 | reverse complement strand
CGGCAGGTCGGCCCGCCGAGCGAGGCGCTTATGCCGAGCGGCTGGGCGTCGCCGACGACAATGTCGGCGCCAAGCTTGCCCGGCGTTTCGAGCACGCCGAGGGCGAGGGGGCCCGCGCTGACGACGAGCAGCGCTTTGGCGTCATGCGCCAACTGCTCGATGGCTGCCAGATTCTCGATGCAGCCGAAGAAGTTCGGGTACTGCACCAGCACCGCCGCTGTCTCGCCGTCAACCGCCTGTGCCAGCTGCGCAAGATCGGTGGCGCCGTCCGAGCAGCCGACCACGGCGACCGCAAGGCCGAGTCCGGCCGCGGACGTCTTCAGCACCTGCCGCGCTTCGGGATGGACCGCGCCGCTGACAACGATCTTCCGGCGCTTCGTCGCGCCTGCGGCCAGCACCGCCGCCTCGGACAAGGCCGTCGCGCCGTCGTACATGCTGGCGTTGGCGACCTTCATGCCGGTCAGCTCGCAGATGTACGACTGGAATTCGAAGATCGCCTGCAGCTCGCCCTGGCTGATCTCCGGCTGGTAAGGCGTGTAGGCCGTATAAAATTCCGAACGGGAAATGACATGGTTGATGACGACGGGAACATGGTGATCGTAGAGGCCCGCGCCCAGGAAGCTGACGTGGCTGTCGAAATCGGCGTTCTTGTCCGCCAGCCGTTTCATATGCCGCAGCAGGGCGTATTCGTCCAGGGCTTCCGACATCGGCAGGCGGCCCTTGTAACGCACGGCTTCGGGGATATCGGCGAACAGCTCCTCCACGGACTGAATTCCGATTTCCGCCAGCATTTCGCTGCGGTCCTGCTCGGTCATTGGCAGATAACGATGCTTCATTTTCGGATTCACTCCTTGGTTGATTCTCAGGTTAAGGTCTTGCTCAGGGATCATAGCTTTAACGGCTTTTCTTATAAAAAGGGGCCTTCACAACGACTGCCTTGAGCCGCTTGCCGCGAATTTCCACTTCCAGCTCCGTGCCGATGACGGCGTATCCCGCGTCCACCAGGGCAAGCCCGAGGTTCCGCTTCAGCGTCGGCGACTGCGTGCCGGTCGTAATTTCGCCGATCTGCTGACCGCCTGCGAACACGGGATAATGCGAACGCGGGATGCCCCGGTCGATCATTTCAACTCCGACCAAGCGGCGGGGGACACCTTGCTCCTTCTGAGCCTGAAGCGCGGCCCGTCCGATAAAGTCGCCCTTATCCAGCTTCACGAAGAAGCCAAGCCCGGCTTCCAGCGGCGAGATATCCTGCGACAATTCTTGGCCGTAGAGCGGCAGCTTCGCCTCGAAGCGAAGCGTGTCGCGCGCGCCGAGTCCCGCCGGCGTAAGCCCGTGGGCGCTGCCCGCTTCGAGCAGCCCGCTCCACAGCTTCTCCGCCGCGTCCGCCGGGGCGTACAGCTCGAAGCCGTCTTCGCCGGTATAGCCTGTGCGGGACAGCAGGACTTCCACTCCGCACACCTCCGCGCGCTCCGCGAAATGAAACGGCTTCAGACCGGCCAGCGGCAGCTCGGTGACTTCGCTCATGATCTTTTCCGCATTCGGCCCCTGAACCGCCAGCAGCAGCGTCTCTTCCGAACAGTCGGCAAGCTTGACGCCGCTCTCCGGCAGATGGTCCTGAAGCCACTCTAAGTCCTTGCCGATGTTTGCGGCGTTCACGACAAGCATATAGCGCCCTTCGCCCAGGCGGTATACGAGCAGGTCGTCGACCGTCCCGCCGTCCGGGTAGCAGAGCAGCGTATACTGCGCCTGTCCGTCCGCAAGCTTGCCGACATCGTTGGTCGTCATACGCTGCAGATACGCCTCCGCGCCGTTGCCCGTCACCATAAACTCGCCCATATGCGAGACATCGAACAATCCCGCCCGGCTGCGCACCGCTTCATGCTCCTTCTGGATGCCGGTGAACTGCACCGGCAGCTCCCAGCCGCCGAAATCGATGCTTCTGGACTCCGGGAACGCGGCGTAGAAATCGAAAAAAGGCGTTCGTTTCAAAGCATCCATGTTGTCACTCCCCGTTTTTTAATTCGTACAAAGTGAAGCTTACCCCTTGAGGCTTCTTCCAAAACCTGTACAGGCGACCTGGCCTCTCTATTTGCGCAAACGCAAAAAGGGACAGGCGAAAGACGAAACTCGCGCAGCATATGCGCGTCATCGTCTTTGCTCTGTCCCTTGTACCTGAAAGTTACCCTGCTCCGGAGTGTATGATTCCGATGTACAAGCATGAGCCGCCGATTGCCGGAGGGCATGGCGTCTGCTTGTGTGCAGGTTTCCCCGTTGGTGACCGGTTGCTGTAGAAGCTCCGGTGCTCTCCAGAGTCGCGTCCGGCAGAGGTCCTTTTGCCTGAGAGATTCACCTTTGGGTCAAGGCTTACTCCTTCGGCGCCGTCCTTATAGGACAGTCTCTCCCTGTGCCATCATTCGCATTTGTATGTGATTATTCTCACTCCATTAATACTGGAATCCCCGCCCGGTGTCAACCCCATTCGGCAAACCGGCCGAAATTTATTTTCCAGCCACATAGATTGACATCGGATAAGGGCATAACTTAGTCTATAACTAATTTATGACTCCCATTGACGAAAAGAGGCGGCTAACGAAAATGAGTGAAGTGCTAGACAATCTCCGGTACAGCGAAGAGCATGAATGGGCGCAGCAAGGAGAAGGCAAAATCGTGCGTGTCGGCATTACCGACCATGCCCAGCATCTGCTTGGCGACATCGTATTCGTGGAGTTTCCGGAAATCGGTACGGCGGTTACGGCCGGGGACAGCGTGGGCAGCATCGAATCGGTCAAGACCGTATCCGAATTATATTCTCCGGTGTCGGGAACGGTGACGCGGGTCAACGAAGCGCTGGAGGACAGCCCCGAGCTGTTGAACGAGCAGCCGTACGGCGACGGGTGGATTTACGAGGTGGAGGTCAAAGGGGATTACGATACGGCAACTTCCGGACTGCTGGACGCGGCGGCTTACCGTGAGCTGGTCGGCGAGTAGAGCTTAAGCGAAAAAAGCGGGCTGCGGGCAGAGGGTGTTTCGCCAGAAGCGCTCTTGTGGGCCTGGTTTCTTTCTGTGCGCAGCCAATCGGCCAGAGGCAGGTCTGGAACAGAGGGCGTATCCTCCGGCCGGGTCTGCCTTTTTTGCAAATACAAGGATCTATAAGTTTCAGATTTCACTCCGGTCTCTTGCCCTGCGGGGAGCTTCTGAACCGGATGCTAGTGTGTGGGGAAACCGGCGATTCCTTCATAGATTGAGGGCGCGAGATGCCAGAATACGGACAGCAGGTACAAGCTGGCGGCTGTAAAGACAACACCAAGTCCCAGAAGTCTGCCCGGTCTCCAGGCCGATCGGACCGAAGGGGCAAGGGCGAACAGATAGACCGCTGCTGAGTAAAAAGGGAACAGTGCGGCGGCGGTCATAGCCATGCTCATCTCAAAGGTGACTTCGGCGGCGGAAGAAGGAATCATGGCAAGCGGGTTGCTGACCGGATCGGCGAAGTACAGCGCGGCTAGCAGCGGCAGCCAGGCGGCGAGCACATTCACAGGGAAAGCCGGGATCTTATTCCGGCTGTTCAGCGAGCGCAGAAGTCGCCAATAGCCGTACCAGACGAACGCGTACAGGGCGCCAAAGGCCAGAAAAAAGGCCCTTATCGCCATCATTTTCCACCCACTGGGCATCATTCCGTACGGGATATCCCAGAACAGGCGGGGAGAGGTCCCGAATAACAGCATAAAGCCGCCAAAGCCTGTTAGAAAGCTCAAGAAAAAGATTTGAAAAATCAGGCTGACCAACGGTACGCCTGTCCAATGCCACACGGCCAGCCATCCTTTCGGATCGCGTAAAGCGCGGATAAAAGAAGCCATCGCAGGTCAACACCTCCCTTTCTTCATTCGCTTCACACCAATATGCTCGTTGCCCTGTTTCATCCTGCGTTTGTCCTACGCTGCGGCGAGAGATACCGGCTGCAATGGAAATCATGAGGCTTGCCTTGCAGGCGGGCTGAAGTTTTGGCCCTGTTAGCGGGCTAAGGGTTGCGTTGAAGACGGCAACAAGCAGGCGAACTGTTACCTCTTAAGACTGGATGGATTGCGGCGCCGGCAGAGAGCGGGGAATTGCCGCATTTGTGCATCTTTCTCCAGTAAAAACTCTCTCCCCGGCCCGCTGCCTGCAAATGTGCAGGCACTTCGCTTCCCTTCTCTCTAATCCGGCGAGCAAGCATGAAATGCCTGCACCGCTGCATCTTCTTCTGCTTCCATGGTCGAATTCACCGGATAAACCTGCACGTTCGCAGGAATAGGCATCCGGATTTTCCGGTCGCGGGTGTTTCCTTTGCGCTGCGCTTTCGGTCTGCTTCACTGCGGCCAGCCTGCCGCGTTCTCCCATGCAGAAATCGCCGTCAGGCAATTCGTAATCGGATGATAGTCGGTCTTGGGCGGAGGACTCTTGATATTGCTGTATTTCCGGTTGCACGCATCCAGAATCTGATACCATGCCCCGAAGCGATGATCCACTAAATAAGTCCAGCAGTAAGCGAACATATCCAGGTAGAATTTCCGGTATTCCGGACGGCCTGTAGCGGCGGCCAGCAAGGCGGAAGCGCCGAGCGACTCCGACATCACCCAGTACGATTTATCCGCGTCGATGATTTGTCCGTCCACAGGAGACATTGCGAAGAGAATCCCCCCATGCCGCAGGTCCAGCCCTCTGTGCAGCGCCTCCCGGAACAAGTTCTCCGCCTGCCGGGGAAGCCACTCCTGCGGACAGTGCCGGTTCAGCAGCAGGAGCAGCTTGGACCACTCGATGGAGTGACCGAAAATATACCCGTACGGCCGGTATTCACTCTTGGTGTTGTCCTTGTTGTAATTCCAATCGATCTGCCAATCGGAGCGGTAATGCTCCCAAATGAGTCCGCCCGATTGCGGAAGCAGCTTGAACATGACGGAGTGCGCCAGGGTGTTCGCGCGGTCCAGATAACGTCTGTGGCCGGTCGCCTCGTAGGCCGCCATCAGCGCTTCGCATAAATGCATATTGGCGTTCTGTCCGCGATAGGGAGACAATTCCGTCCAGTCGGCGCTGATTTCATCGGTGTACAGTCCGTCTTTTTCCTTCCAGAAATGTTCCTCCAGCACTGTGTAGACTTCCCCGATCATCGGCCCGGCCAGGGCGATTCCCGCTTTGAACGCGGTGGAAGCCGCCAGCAGGACAAAAGCGTGCCCGTAAGCGAACTTTCTTTTATCGACAGGTGTACGTCCTTTCAGCGTCCAGTGATATCCCCCATGCGCCTGATCCCATTGATATTCACGCAAAAAACGCAGCCCGTGCTCCGCAGCCCCCCGGTACTGGGCAGGTCCGCCAACCTGTAAAGCCGCGCTGAAAATATAAATGAACCGCGCCATTCCAACCAATTGTTTCGTCTCACGGTCGCATATGGTTCCATTGTCCAGGAAGGAGTTGATGTAACCGCCGTTTTGCAGGTCGATACACCGGGGGGCATAGAAATGCACCGTGTCCAGGATATGCCGCTTCAAAAAGGACGGATCTGCGAAATCCGGAGTAACGGATCGGGTATCGTTCATGGAAACAACCCTCTTTCGTCGAAACGAGTGTTACTGTTTCTTTATGCGGCTGAGCTTGGTCTTTATGTTAGCGGAAGGATTCCGGCTATCAGGTCCGGCAGGCGATTCCGTTACTTGGGGACAGCGCGAAAAAGCGGGCTTCCGAAGACAGGCGGCGCTGCTGGAAAATCCGCTTTAGCGCATAGGCGGCGCGTTATGATTGGCTTGGCGGCTGGCCGCTGCCGGGCACAATGGGGCGTTCCGGAAGATCGCCTTGGCGCTTGTTCGTCATTGCGCATGTGGCTTACCGGAAGGCTTCGCCTACTCCTCCTGCAGCTGCCGCAGCACGGTAATCTCCACCCGGCGGTTCTGCTGCCGCCCGCTCTCCGTGGCGTTATCCGCAGCGGGACGGGTATCGGCGTAGCCTGCATACTGGAACCGGCCGGGGCTAAGGCTCTCTTTTTCCAGAAAAAAACGGAGGACCGACAGCGCGCGGGCTCCCGAAAGCTCCCAGTTGTCGCCATACGGGGAAGAAGGAAGCACCGGCCTGTTGTCCGTATGACCCTCGATGCTGACCTTGGCGTCGATGCCGCGGAACAGGCCGGACAGCTGATGCAGCGCCGGGAGCGCTGCGGGCTTGAGATTCGCTTTGCCGACATCGAACAGGAAGCGGTCGCTGAGTGTGATGGAGATGCCCTGCGGCTTGTCCGCGACAAAAATTTCTCCCCCAAGTTGGTTGGTCTTTACGTATTCCGTAATAACGTTCATCAGCTCTGCAAGCTTCGCTTCCTGCTGGCGAAAGGCCAGCTCCCGGGGGGAGGGGGAGGCTTCAGCCTGTCCGCTTCCGGTATCCGGCGCCTGGGATGGAGCAGCGGCAGAATGGCCGTTGGCATTACTCTGACTGTTCCCGTTCTCCGCGCTTTCTGCATTTTCGCCGCGATTTGCGCCATCCAGCAATCCGTTCCCGCCGTCCAGGACGCCGCTCCCGGTCTGGAATGAACGCTGCAGCGACGAGACTACCCCGCTGTATTTCTCCTGATCTGGACTGCTCATGGCATACAGAATAACGAAGAAGATCAGCAGCAGCGTAATCAGATCGGCATAGGTTATCATCCAGCGGTTGCGATTCTCGCGTCCGTCAGGGCGCTCCTCCCGGCGTCCCCGCTGCCTCATGGCCGGGCTCCGGCCGAGCCAGTCTCTGCCGCTTCGCCCGGAAGGAAGGAAGCCAGCTTCTTGCGGACCAGCCCGGGATGATCGCCGTTCTGCACGGCCAGAATGCCGACAAGCAGCATCTCCATGTCTTGCAGCCGCTGCTGGCCTCGCGATTTGATCTTGGAGGCAATGGGCAGGAAGAGCAGATTGGCGCTGGCGACCCCGTACAGCGTCGCCGTAAAAGCGACGGCAATTGAAGGACCGAGCTGGGAAGGGTCGGTAAGGCTGCCGAGCACGCGGATGAGTCCCAGGACGGTTCCGATGATTCCCATGGTGGGCGCGTACCCGCCGGCTGCCTCGAACACTTTGGCATAGCCTTCATGCTTCAGCTCCGCCGCATCCATCTCCAGCTCCAGAATTTGCCGCACCTGCCCGGGGTCCGTGCCGTCGACAATAAGCTGCAAGCCTTCGCGGGTGAAGGGATCGGGATGCTGCTCTACCCGAGGCTCCAATGCCAGCACGCCGTTTCGCCGGGAGAAGGCAGCCATTTCCGCAAGCTCTTCGGCCTGCTCTTCCAGATTGGCCCCGCTCCGGCCGAAGGCTATCTTCAGCCCTGTCCAGGCTGACCGCAGCGTGCGGGCGGGAAAGCTGATCAGAACGGCGGCGGCCGTGCCGCCGAACACGATCAGGGCGGCATTCCATTGCAGAATGCCGGATACGCCGCCGCCTTCCCAGAAGAATCCGCCGATCAGGGCGGCGAGTCCGGCAAGGATGCCGATTAACGAGGTGATATCCATGGATTGTACTCCTTAATTTATATAGATTTAGGTTTGCATGAATGCAGCGGGCCATGTATAATAGATGGGAACAAGCATTCTTATATCCCATTTTTTCACTTTCGTATGAAGAACGGAAATTAAGCCAAGAATTTGATAATATATTCATATTTTAGACGATCAAGGGGGAGGCGGGCAAATGAATGATATTGTCGTCAGTGCGAAGACCTTCGAACTGGAGTCCGAGTACACACCCCAGGGCGACCAGCCTCGCGCCATCGGGGAATTGGTGGAAGGGCTGCGGCAGGGCAAGAAGCATCAGACGCTGCTAGGAGCGACGGGCACTGGTAAGACGTTTACCGTGGCGCAGATGATCGCCAAGGTGAACCGGCCGACGCTGGTCATCGCGCACAACAAGACGCTGGCCGCTCAGCTGGCAAGCGAATTCAAGGAGTTTTTCCCCCATAACTCGGTCGATTATTTCGTGAGTTATTACGACTACTACCAGCCGGAGGCTTACATCCCGTCTTCGGATACTTATATTGAGAAGGACTCCAGCATCAACGAGGAGATCGACAAGCTCCGCCACTCCGCGACAAGCTCGCTGTTCGAGCGCAGGGATGTTATTATCGTCGCGAGCGTATCCTGCATTTACGGCCTCGGTTCGCCGCAGGAATACGGCAGCCTGCTGCTA
>NZ_ASSC01000417.1 GCF_000520735.1 Paenibacillus forsythiae T98 | reverse complement strand
CAGGCGCGGGACTCGGCTCGGCGCTGAAGCAGCACGGCCTGGACTGCGGCGACGTGATCGTCCCGCCGGACGAAATCGCAGGGCGCCTTAAAGCGCTCGTTCAAGAAGCGGCGTCCGGCGGATACGGCCATGTCGTTATCGGCACGTACAACGCACAATTCGACGTCGCTCAAATTTCGCTGGTGAACGCTCTGCTCGCGCTCGGGAAACCGCTGGCGGTGGCCGCGCTGCGCAATCCCTACGATCTGCTGGCATTTCCGGAAGTGCAGGTGTACGCTGCGGCTTATGAGTCCCGTCCGCTTGCGCTGGACAGTATGGCGAAGGCGCTGCTGGGCCTCATTCCGTTCCGGGGGCATCTGCCCGTATCGCTCGGAGAGCTGTACCCGGCCGGATGGGGGCTTGAGCTATGATTGGCCCTCTGTGGAACAAGCCGAGAACGACCGTTCTCGGCCTGATGTCCGGCACCTCGCTGGACGGCATCGACGCGGCCATTGTGTCCATCGAAGGCGCCGGACCTAAGGCAAAGGCGGAGCTGCTGCATTATTACAGCGCGCCTTATGACGAAGCGCTGCGCGAGCGGTTGAAGGAGCTGTGCACAACCCAGCACTCCTCGGTAGACCTTGTATGCGGCATGAATGCTTACCTTGCCGGGAAATTCGCAGACGCCTGCATAGAGGCCGTTCGCGGCGCGGGAATGGAGATGGATGAAATCGATCTGATCAGCTCCCACGGTCAAACGGTGTGGCATATCCCCGAAGGGGATGTCCATGATCCTTATAAGGTCCGTTCCACGCTGCAGTTGGGCGATTTGTCCGTCCTTGCCAAGCAGACGGGTCGGCCCGTCGTCGGCGATTTCCGCCCGGCGGATATGGCGGTCGGCGGCCAGGGCGCGCCGCTTGCCCCGTACGGGGATCTGATTCTGTTCCGCCATCCCTCAAAAGGGCGGCTGCTGCAAAATATCGGCGGAATCGGCAACTGCACCGCTCTGCCGCCAAATGCCGGGCCTGATGACGTCTTTGCTTTCGATACAGGTCCGGGCAACATGGTCATCGACCAAACGGTGTATTTGTTGTCGGAGGGGAAATTGGCCTATGACGAAGGCGGGGCCTGGGCCGCTCAGGGGACTGTGGACGAAGCGCTCGTATCCGAACTGCTGGAGCATCCCTACTTCACTATGGAGCCGCCCAAGTCTACAGGCCGCGAGCTGTTCGGCAAGGCGTATGCCGCCGAATTCGTCTCCCGGGCCGGGGCGCGGGGCCTGGGCACGAGCGATATGGTCGCTACGGCAACCGCCTTCACTGCCCGGACGATTGCGGAGGGCTGCAAGCGCTTTGTCTTTCCCCGCTGCTCCATCGACGAGGTGATCGTCAGCGGAGGAGGGGCGCATAACCGAACGCTGCTGAACATGCTGCGCCAATCGCTCCCGAAGCAGACCATCCTGACCTCGGGCGAGCTGGGCGTCAGCGACGATGCGAAGGAAGCGGTCATTTTCGCGCTCCTGGGCAACGACTTCATGCATGGCATAAGCAATAATCTGCCCTCGGCTACCGGCGCTAGCCGTTCTACGGTGATGGGGAAGCTGGCTTTGCCGTAAAATTTATCTACATTAATGTACAAAGAAATCGCCCCTGTACAATGGCTCGGTGACACCTCCATTGGCAAAGGGCGATTTCTTGTTTCATCGATTACTGAACCCATTCCACAACTTGCTCAATCGTTTGTCTTGTCTTTGGACGGGGATCTTGAACCCGGTATCCGAAGGCAACCATGCAGGCGACCCCGAAATTCCCTTTCAGGATCCCTTCCTCCTGCAAAATTTGCTCCACCTTCTCTTTGTCGAACCCTTCGATCGGGCAGGAGTCGATTCCGATTTGCGCGGCGGCGGTCATCATATTGCCCAAAGCGATATACGTTTGCCGAGAGCCCCATTCAAAGGCAATTCTGTCGCTCTCAAGCAGCTTGAAGTCATTCTCCAGGAAGTTCTGATAGACCTTTCCTTTGCCCTTCTGAACCTCCTCCGGGAGCAGTTGAACTTCTTTCATCATCCGTTGGATATGTTCGGAACTTGCAACCATATCATTCTTGGTGCGGGAGAGAGCGATCACAAAATGGCTGGATGTCGGCAATTGCTTTTGCGCTCCCCAGGTTACCGGAAGCAGCTTCTCGCGGAGCGCCGCGTTTTGGACGACCACGAACTTCCAGGGCTCAAATCCGAACGAGCTTGGCGATAAACGGCCGGTTTCGAGAATAAAATCAAAGTCCGCGTCGCTTATTTTTTTGGCGGGATCAAACTCCTTGCAGGCATGGCGAAATTGATAGGCTTGGATAATTTGATCTTTTACATTTTGCATAGGGATAGATACCTTCCTTTATTTGTATTTTTTTTATAGACCTAGTGTAGTACATAAAGATCAACAATCATAGTACGCACATTCATGTTGTATAGTATCCTTTTGTATACTATGAGCTTCTAAGCAAGGCAATCTGATGCTGGACTGGCGGCAATTCCGGTACGTGTCTTTGCTTGAGACAAATATTTTCTTGAAATTACCACTAAATGTATCTAAAATTACAAATATGATTATAATTGTATTTTATATAGGGGGGATTTAAACTGAACGGAAGGCGAATGCTACAGTTCATCTTTAATTTGTTGTTTGGCGCGTACGCATTATTGGCTATAAATATTATTCTGTTCAAGACCATTCCTTTAACGGCTATATTTACTGCCCGGCCAGTATCATTGAGAAGTATAAATCTCATTCCTTTTCACACGATTGGTGTTTTTTTCACTGAACCCATGGACATTCAGAGAGCACTCACAAATATATGCGGAAATATTGTTATTTTTGTTCCCTTAGGAATTTTTATATCATACATAGGCATGAAGCGGTCGCTAGGTTTTAAGGCTTGCATTCTCTTGATGACCGCGCTGTTATTTGAAATTCTTCAGTATATTTTTGCTTTGGGCAGCAGTGATGTGGACGATATTCTGTTAAACTTCTCGGGAGGGTTAATTGGCATAGCAATATATAGTGTGTTGAGTAAGATCATTAAGTCCAGAGATTATCTCCTCATGGCCATAGTCGGCTTTTTTCTCTTGGCGGGAATCAGCGGGGCGCTGGTAATCTGGAAGGTTGACGGCAGTTTACTACCTTTTGCAACTACTGAGACGGTATACGTAGATCAAAATAAGCAATTGATGGCTGGACTGGACGAGAGAGCAGCCGATCTATTTGGCGAATTGGTATCCGTTAAGGCGGGTGCGATCACTGTATATAGAAATCCGAAGTATAATGTTACGCTGGAAACACCTCAAACATCGGATCAAACATCAGAAACGAAAGCTGAATATAGCAGAATATCTTACGATGCCTCTACAAAAATTATCATCAGGCATATTAGTTCCGTTAAAGATCAGCTCATAAGCAGATATGAAGAGGGAACAGCCACTGGCTTAGGTTCTATTCTCGATTCAACCAATATCGTTCCTACAGTTAAGGTCTGGCTCTCAAGCGGTAATAAACAAGCTGCTCAGACGTTGCTCATAAGTTTCATGGATTGAAAAAATGGTTTATAAAAATGCATGTTTAGATAACTGATCACTAAAGAGACGTCTTTCCATGAATTTATAGGAAGCGTCTCTTTTTTTGCGGCTTTGCCCCATATCCTGGCTTGGCTTTCTCTTGCTCCTAAAAGCATCCTACTCTCCCCGGTTTACTCCAGCACCAGCTCCCAGAAACACCGGCTCAGGTGATAATCAGGCGAGGCGGAATTGACCATGCTCCAGCACCCGTAATGGGGGATCGGCGTTTCGTCGCCGCATTTATAGAAATTGCCGGGAAAGGTCACGCCGGACTTCGCCTCGAAGCCGGGAAACCGGCGCTGCAGCCACTTGAAAGGGATGGCAAAGGCCAGCTACCAGTAGGTGTCCCCGCTGTGTTCATCAACCTGATTAAGCACGGTTTCAATTTGAATAAATAGCCGGTGAATCCGTAAGGGCAAGCCGGTTCTCCCGTCCTTCTCCGATCTGCAAGAGGAGGGCTCCGCCCGCGTTGCATTCGAAATTGAGATAGCGCGGATCGGAGCCGGGAAGCGGCTGCATGAAAAGTTCGACGCAGCTGTCGGTGTAGACCGGAGCATTGTGCTCCTTATGACGATAGAAGTCCAAACATTTCTCGTAGTTACGACTGATCTCTGATGGAAAAATCTCAAGTACAGCTTGGACAGCAGTTTGCTCGGCAGCATCACAAAATCCGCGAAAGCTTGCGGTACGCGCGGGGCGAAATGCCCTCCTGGGACGAAAAGGTTCTGCTGAAATAATGAATATCCGGATAACCGACCCGCTCCCCGACCGTCTCGATCGGCAAGTCTGTTTCCCGGAGCAGCTTGCGCGCCTCCCGGTGCCGGATGGAACGAAGGTACTCGCCCGGAGGCATCCCGGCGATTTGGCGGAACAGTTTGGAGAAATGGTCCTCGTGCAGATTCATGCGCGCGGCCATCGACCGGTTGGTCCACCCTGCGGCGGGCGAAGCTTCGAGCTCTTCAATCAGGGCGCGAATCCGCTCGCCATGCACCGATGCTTTGGCCAGACGGCGTGAGCTTTGCGTGCGCAGCAGGGAGGTCAGAATCCCCAGCATCAGCCCCCGGCAGACCAGCTCGTAACCGGGCGGGCGCATCGTAAATTCCTGAACGAGCTGTTCCATGGCATGGACACACTCGGGGGGCGGCGCATATACCGGATCTTCGGATAACGGTGCAAAGGAAGGCGCCACCGCTTCCACGGCGAACTTCCCGGGAACGACGTCCTCTTCGTTGACCACCATATCTTCTTCATGCAGAATGCGGGACTCCCCGAAAAAATCAAAATGGATGCCGAGCAGCTTGGCGGGAGACGTCAGGATCGAATTCTGATGATAGACGCCGGGAGACAGAAAAATAAGCTGGCCGGAGGTCAGGGCGTACGGTGTTCCGTTCATCCTCGTCGTCAGCTTCCCTTGGCGGACATACAGCAGTTCGAAATCATACAGCCTTCTCTCGGGAAAGGCGCAGGGCTGGAGCCGTTGAAACTGGGCGTAATGGATGCCGGGCGACCATTCACGGTATGGCGTTTCCCTTGTTAGAGGGCGGCAATTCTCTCTTTCCTGCATGGCAAGACCTCCCAAACGGGACGGGGAACAACAATAATAAGACCGGAATAATGCAAAAAGTATCTTTTTCCCCTAAATAAATTCAATTACAAATCCAATATACTATAAATAAGACAAGGAAAAAAGCTGATGAAAGTCTGGTTTCTATAAAACGGAAAATAACAAAAGAAATGAGGAGATCAACGTGAAAAAAGGGATTAACATTTGGTCGTTTCGCGAAGGGACGCCAATCGCGGAGTGTGTGCGTCTGGCTAAAGCGGCAGGCTTTGACGGAATTGAATTGTCGCTGAACGAGTCCGGTGAAATGGGGCTGCAAACGACCGAGAAGGAAGCCCGCGAGCTGCGGGATTCGATCACCGAAGCGGGTCTGGAGATTGCGGGCCTGGCAACGGGACTGTACTGGTCCTACGCGATGACCAGCGAATCGGAGGCGAATCGCACCAAGGCGATGGATGTGTGCAGGAAGCAGCTGGAGCTTGCGGCTGTACTGGGAGCCGACACGATCCTGGTTATTCCGGGCGCCGTCGGCGTGGATTTCATTCCGGGCTGCGAGGTTGTCGACTATGACAAGGCGTATGACCGGGCGCTGGAGGCGATTGGCAAGCTCGCGCCGGAGGCCGAGCAATTGGGCGTATCCATCGGCATCGAGAATGTATGGAATAAATTTCTGCTGTCCCCGCTTGAAATGCGCGGATTCATTGACGCCATCGGCTCCCGTTTCGTAGGCTCGTACTTCGATGTGGGGAATGTCGTTCATTCCGGTTATCCGGAGCAGTGGGTGCGGATTCTGGGAGACCGGATCAAGAAGGTGCATTTCAAGGATTACCGCAGAGAAGCGGGAGGACTTCACGGGTTCGTAGACCTGCTCGCCGGAGATGTGGATTATCCGGCCGTCGTGAACGCCCTTCGGGAGATCGGATACGACGGGTATGTCACAGGTGAGATGATTCCGGCTTACAAGCATTACACGGAGCAGATCATCTTCAATACTTCCGCGTCCATGGACGCTATTTTGGGCCGGAACGATTACAAAGCCTAAGCAGGAGTGAGGGAAATGCTTAAAGTAGGACTCGTGGGATTCGGCTTCATGGGCCGGATGAACTTTGATCATTACGTCAAGCTGAATGAGGACGGCTATCCGATTGCTCTGACGGCGGTCTGCGACCCGCGGATTGAAGAGCTGAAGGGCCAAAAGGCAAGCGGGAACATGACCACGGCCCGTGAAGTCTATGATTTGTCCGCCTATCATCTATACAGTGATTTGGAAGATATGCTGGCTAATGAGCAACTGGATGCCGTCAGTCTGGCGGTCCCTACGTATCTGCATGCCGAAATGGCTTGTTCGCTGCTGGAACGGGGCTATCATGTGTTCTGCGAGAAGCCGATGGCCCGGCATTCGGCGGAAGCGGTGAAGATGGCGGAGACGGCGGCGCGGACCGGGAAGAAGCTGATGGTCGGGCACTGTCTCCGGTTCTGGCCAGCTTATGAATATTTGAAGGACAAGATAGCAGGCGGTGAATTCGGTCAAGTCACGGCAGGTTATTTCTACCGGGGCTCCGGCGCGCCGAAGGGCTGGCTGGTGAATGATGAGCTGAGCGGCGGCTGCATGCTGGATATGCATGTTCATGACACCGATATGATTCAATATTTGTTCGGGAAGCCGGACAAGGTTTCCTCGCTCGGCCGCAATGTCGTGCCGGGTAGCGGATACGATATTGTGTCCTCCCATTATCACTATAAGGATGGAAAAGTCATCAACGCGCAGGCGGACTGGACGCTGGAAGGCGATTTTGGCTTCTACATGGGCTACCGGGTCAATTTCGAGCGGGGCAATGTGGTGTTTGACGGCAGTACAGTCAAAGTCAATCCGAACAGCCAGCCCGGCTTTACGGCGTATCTTTCTCCGCATACGGGCTACTACCGGGAGCTGGTTTATTTCCTGGACGCGATTCTCCAGAATAAGCCGGTCAGCGTCTGCGCGCCGGAAAGCACGGCGCTGTCCATTGAAATTATTGAGGCTGAAATGGAATCCGCCCGGAATGAAGGGGCATGGGTTACACTTTTTTAAAGCGATTAACACATTAGCGGGAGGCGGTTTCTGGCATGTTGAAAATAGGATTGGTCGGTTTCGGCTTTATGGGGCGGATGCACTTTGACAATTATCTCCGGTTAATGGAGGAAGGCCGTCCTGTCTCACTCGCGGCGGTCTGCGATCCTCGGATCGCAGAGCTGAAAGACGGAAAAGCGGGCGGGAATATGAACACGGCCCGTGAAGTGTACGATTTGTCCGCTTACCGGCTCTACACCGATCTTGAGGAAATGCTGGCGAACGAGCAGCTCGATGTCATCGACATTGCGGCTCCCACATATCTGCATGCCGAAATGGCCTGCTCGCTGCTGGAACGGGGCTATCATGTATTCTGCGAGAAGCCGATGGCAAGACATTCGGCGGACGCATGGAAGATGGTCGAGACGGCTAACCGCAGCGGGAAGAAGCTCATGATCGGGCAGTGCCTCCGGTTCTGGCCGGGCTATGAATATTTGAAGGAAGTTGTGGACAGCGGAAGGTTCGGCCAGGCGACGGAGGGCTATTTCTATCGCGGCTCCGGGTCTCCGAAGGAGTGGTTCCTCGATGAACAGCTGAGCGGCGGCTGCATTATGGACATGCATATTCACGACACCGATATGATCAACTATCTGTTCGGCAAGCCGGAGAAAGTATCGACGCTTGGGCGCAATGTGCTTCCGGGAAGCGGGTACGATATCGCCTCCACCCATTATTATTATAAGGATGGAAAAGTCATCAACTCCCAGGTCGACTGGACGCTGGAGGGCGATTTCGGCTTTTACATGGGCTATCGGGTCAATTTTGAAGGGGGCAGTGTAGTGTTTGACGGAAGCACGGTCAAGGTGAATCCGAATAACGGACCCGGCTTTACCCCGGAGATTTCCCCGGAAGCCGGCTATTACCGGGAACTTGGCTATTTCCTGGATGCGGTCATCCATGACAAGCCCGTTGACGTCTGCACGCCCGAAAGCGCGGCGGAATCGCTGGAAGTCGTGGAAGCGGAAATGAAGTCGGCGGATGCCCAAGGGGAATGGGTGAAGCTCGTCTAAATGGACAGGAGCTGCCCGAAAGAGAACCGGGTTTTGCTGCGGGCAAAGCCCGGTTTTTTCCCCAATAAAGAATTTATAAGCTCTCGGGGTCCCCGCAAAGTATTTGGCATAAGCATCGAAGCATAGCCCTCACTTTGTAGGGATATCTTTCCATGGGTGAAAAGATGGTCCTTGCCGGTTCTTTTTCCAAAAGTCAATGTTTGTAACTTATTATCCACTTTGTCTTTTGGGGCGAAGTGCCTTTGATTCTTCCGGAAGAATCTTATCAGATATCTGGCGATTTGCTGCAACTGTATTGACAAAAGATTTTTGACAGCATATGATCAACTAAAAGAAGCGTTTTAGACGCAATCGAGAATGTTGTCTTCCCTTAGATTAAAAACGGAAAGTAATTCCGTAATTCGGAAAAGTTATGAGGCTTGGTTAGTTTCTGAAAGGATGTGGGAGGATGCCCGAGTTAAACATGTATATCGACGGCCAATGGCTTGGAGCTCGAAGCGGAAGCAAAAGGCAGATTTTGAATCCGGCAAATGGCGAAATCATTGCTATAGCGGCAGAAGGAGGGAGGGAGGATGCGCGTCTGGCTATCTTATCCGCCCGAAGGGCTTTTGATTCAGCAGTATGGTCTGAGGTATCCCCGGCTGAACGCGCCAAGCTGTTGTACCTGGTAGCTGATCTATTAGAGGAACATGCGGAAGAAATCGCGCTGCTTGAGACAAAAAATATGGGCAAGCCTCTCCGTGAATCGAGGTTCGACGTCGCGGATGCCGCCGCCTGCTTCCGATATTATGCCGGACTCATTACCAAGCCAATGGGCCAGGTGTATAACGTCGCCGATCCGGTACAAGGGCTGGTCGTTAGGGAACCGGTTGGGGTTTGCGGACTGATCGTGCCTTGGAATTATCCGCTGCTGATGTCGGTATGGAAAATCGCCCCCGCGCTAGCTGCCGGCAACAGCATTGTCCTTAAACCATCCGAACTAACGCCAGTTACGGCGGTAAGGCTCTTCAGGATATTCGAGGACGCGGGCATTCCTCAAGGAGTAGCCAACCTGGTGCTTGGTACAGGCCCGGAGGTCGGACAAGAGCTTGCCGAAAGCGAGCTTGTCGATTTGATTGCCTTCACCGGCGGAACGGCTACAGGGCGGACCATCATGAAGGCGGCGGCCGGCAACATGAAGAACATCTCACTGGAGCTCGGCGGGAAATCGCCCAACATTGTGTTTGCCGATGCAGACTTCGAGACGGCCGTAGACTATGCGCTTTTTGCCATTTTCGCCAATCAAGGACAGGTTTGTGCGGCTGGCTCAAGATTGCTGCTCGAAGAAAGCATACATGATCGCTTTGTTGAGAGGCTGGTTGAACGAGCCCGTCAAATCCGGATTGGATCGGGGGATGAGGAGGGGACTGAGATGGGACCTCTCGTCAGCGCCGGGCATATGGAAAAAGTACTGCATTATATCGAGCTTGGCAAGCGCGAAGGCGCGCGTCTCGTTTTGGGAGGCCAAAGGTTGAAACTTAAGGGCTTGGAGAACGGTTATTTTGTAGAGCCGACTATTTTTACCGATACAACCCCGGAGATGAGCATTGTACGTGACGAAATCTTCGGCCCCGTGCTGGCTATCCAGACCTTTAAGGATGAACCGGATGCCATCCGGGTAGCGAATGATTCGGTTTACGGCTTAGCCGCCGGGGTATTCACCAACGATAACGCCAAAGCACTGCGCGTCGTGAAGAAACTGCGGGCCGGAATCACGTGGATCAACACCTTCCACAATACGTATAACGAAGCGCCTTGGGGGGGCTATAAGCAAAGCGGAATTGGCCGCGCTCTCGGAACGTTCGGACTGGACGCCTATACGGAAATTAAGCAAATCAACATAAATCTGCAGGTGCAGCCGATCGGATGGTTTGAAAATTAATGCATACCTGTCTGGAGGAAACTCAAGCGATGGAAAAGTACGCTGAAGTATTCGATTATTCAAATCGAGTTCTGGAATTGATTGAAAAAGAGGAAATTAATGCGGAGGAAGCAGCGTGGGTGACCCAGCAGACGGTTGATAACTTCCGCGAGCATGTGAATCCCGGCTTTCTCACTTACCGCAAATCTGTAACGAAGGACGGACAATTCGCAGCCGTAGAATGGAAGGATTCCGGACTGAATGGTTTCATGGATGTGAGCGGCAAGGAATATATTGACTGTCTCGGCGGCTTTGGGATCTACAATGTGGGTCACGGTCATCCGAAGGTCAAGCAGGCGGTCATCAACCAGATGAACCGGCAAGCGCTGCACAGCCAGGATCTGCTCGATCCGCTGCGTGCGATGCTGGCCAAGATTCTGGCAGATATTACTCCGGGCGACCTGAAATATGCTTTCTTTACCAACAGCGGAACGGAGACGGTGGAAGCAGCCCTTAAACTGGCGAAAATGTACAGTGACCGCACTACGTTTATTGCCACAACGCGCGCATTCCACGGCAAAAGCTTAGGGTCCTTGTCAGGTACGGCGAAGGGCGTATTCCGCAAGCCGTTTCTGCCGATGATTCCAGGCTTCCGGCACGTGCATTTTGGGGATATCGAAATGATGAGAAAAACGATGGAAGCCTGCGCCATGGTTGGCGAGGATGTCGCAGCCGTAATCGTTGAGCCGATCCAGGGCGAAGGAGGGGTTATGCTTCCGCCGGACGGCTACTTGAAGCAGCTTCGTGAGCTTTGCGACCAATATGGCTCGCTGCTCATTTTCGACGAAGTACAGACGGGTATGGGCCGTACCGGCAAAATGTTCTGCTGCGAGCATTATGACGTTGTTCCCGATATTCTGTGCCTGGCCAAAGCGTTTGGCGGCGGCATTATGCCAGCGGGAGCCATTGTTGCCACTGAAGAAGTTTTCAAGAGCTTTTTCTCAAATCCGTTTATGCATACGACGACGTTTGGAGGAAATCCGCTTGCATGCGCCGCAGCAATCGCAACCTTCAACGTCTTGATCGAGGAGAAACTGCCGGCACGCGCCGCCGAGATGGGCGAATTCATGCTGACGGGTCTCCGCAAGGCTGCGGCAGAGCATAGGGATAAGGTTCTGGAGATTCGCGGTTTGGGTCTGCTGATCGGCATTGAGTTCCACGATAACGAAATCGGGTATGAAGTCGCGAAAAGACTGTTTGATAAGGGGATTCTTGTGGCTGGAACGCTGATTAATGCAAAAACGATTCGAATCGAGCCGCCTCTGACGATTACTAATGAGCAAGCCGAGCGGGTCATTTCTGAGTTTGGCAATGTCCTTGCCCAAATTCAAATGTAAGTTTGAAAACTTAGCAGAGTTATCGTGCGTTCGGATATTATGGCCCGCCTATCACAGAAATTTTAATGGAGTGATTGAAATTGGAGATGAGGCATCTTTATCTGAATGGGGCCTGGAAGGAAGGCCGAGAGTATCTCGATTTACTTTCTCCGTATTCCGGAGAGCTGATAGCCCGGGTCGCTCAAGCCGGCGAACAGGATGTCGATGACGCCATCGCCGCCGCAGCTGCGGCAAGCAAGGTGACGGCAAAGATGCCTGCGCATAATCGAGCTCTAATTCTCGAGAACGCGGCGCGCATCATGGAGCAGCGTTCTGAGGAATTGGCCGTGCTGCTGGCGTTGGAGGCGGCTAAACCGCTGCGGACCGGCCGGGGGGAAATTGCCCGCACTATTCAAACGTATAAATTTGCCGCCGAGGAGGCTAAGCGTATTCACGGAGAGACGGTCCCGCTCGACGCGGCGCCGGGAGGAGAGCGGCGTCTTGCGTTCACCTTGCGCAAGCCGATTGGGGTTGTCGGTGCTATTACCCCATTTAACTTTCCCTTCAATCTCGTTGCCCACAAAGTGGGACCTGCGATCGCTGCGGGGAATACCATCGTCCTCAAGCCGGCGAGTCAGACGCCGCTAAGCGCACTCGTATTAGCTGAAATTTTCGAGGAGGCGGGTCTGCCTCCGGGAGCTTTGAATATTATCCCGGGCAAGGGTTCCGTCGTTGGCGAGAAGCTTGTCCGGGACAGCCGGGTCGCCGCCATAACCTTTACCGGAAGCCCGGAAGTCGGGATTGCGATGAAGAATAAGGCGGCGCTGAAGCGGGTAACGCTGGAGCTTGGTTCAAACTCGGCGGTGATTGTCGACGGGACAGTGGAGATTACGCAGCCGCTTGTTGACCGCTGCGTAATGGGAGCTTTTTCGTTTAGCGGGCAGGTTTGCATTTCTATTCAACGAATTTATGTTCACGAGAGCAAGTTCAGCACTTTTGCAGAAATGTTTAAAGCCACTGTGAATAAGCTTGTCTTGGGAGATCCTTCCGATGAATCGACGGATATCTCCGTGCTGATTTCAAAGAAAGAAACGGAGCGGATCGCCGCTTGGGTGAATGAGGCCATCGCCGAGGGGGCGTCAGTGCTAACCGGCGGCCGGGTTCAGGATTCCGGCATCTTTCCACCAACGGTCCTGCTCAATGTGAAGGAGTCTTCTTCCGTTTCATGTCAGGAGGTGTTCGGGCCGGTCGTAACTCTAACCCCGTTTGCGAGCCTGACAGACGCAATCGCAGCAGCGAACCGCTCGCGCTTCGGACTGCAGGCAGGAATCTATTCAAACCACCTTCAAGCGGCGATGCAGGCGGCGGAGGAGCTTGAAGTCGGCGGTGTGATGATCAATGATATTCCGACGTTCCGGGTGGACAACATGCCTTACGGTGGTGTGAAGGAGAGCGGCTTCGGCCGGGAGGGCGTCAAATACGCAGTGGAAGAGATGACCGAATTAAAGCTGATCAGTTTCAATTTGTCAGGCCATTAGGCGAGGGAGCCTCTGACTTCTGCAACAAACTGGCTTTTTCGGCGCGGAACACTTACTGAACGAGGGGGCGTAATTTGATGGAGTTAAGACAATTGAATCCGGATGACATTGAATCGAACATGGACCTGCTCCGGTATGCGTTCCAGCTAAAATGGGATCCGGAGCGGTTAGCGGCGAAGAGAAGAAATTTCAAGCCGGAACAGTTCTGGGGCGCTTTTGAAGAAGGCAGGCTGAAGGCTCAGCTGCAGCTGCTGCCTCTGAAGTTGTATGTGCAGGGAAGAAAGCTTGACATGGGCGGTATCGCAAACGTCTCTACGTGGCCCGAGGACCGCCGGCGCGGTCATGTGACACATCTGCTAGTCCGCGTGCTGCGGCATATGCGGGAGAATGGGCAGACCATTTCCTGCCTGCATCCTTTCTCGGTTGGCTTTTACCGGAAATACGGTTGGGAGATATACACGGAATATAAAGAATATACCATTGAAACGAAGCACTTCCCGCCGCGCGCTGCGGCAGAAGGGAATGTGGCGCGGGTGAAGGCCGGAATTCCGCTGCTCCAGCGGGTTTACGAAGACTATGCCTCCCGGTATAACGGAACGCTTGTCCGCGACGAAGCATGGTGGGGGAAGCTGTTAAAATCAGGCACGGCCGCAGTCTATTTCAGACCGGACGGAAAGCCCGGCGGATATATATTGTACGATATTGAGGAACGGGTGATGACCGTACACGAAATGGTGCATGAAGACGAGCGCGCCCGTCAAGCATTGTGGAACTTTATCGTGAACCACGACTCCATGATCGACAAAGCGATTCTGACCGCGCCTATGGACGATATGCTTCCGTTTCTGCTGCCGAACCCGAGGATTGTCCAGGAGATCATGCCTTACTTCATGGGACGGATTGTTAATGTTGAGGAGTTTGTCCGGCAATATGCGTTTGGAAGGACCGGGGAGCAGACGCGAATATCGGTAAAGTTGACCGATTCTTACGCCCCGTGGAACGAAGGTGTTTGGAATTTAATAGTAACCGAGGACGGTAGAGGCATGTTTACTCCAAGCGCGCCGGAAGAGAACGGGGAGGCCGACTTGTCATGCGACATCGGCTCCTGGACCGCACTGCTTATGGGATACCGCCGGCCTGCGGAGTTATATGGCCTTGGACGGATATTCGGCTCGGAGAATGCAGTCCATCGGCTTGATGCGGTACTTCCGAAGCGCCAAACGTATTTGCTTGACTACTTCTGAGAATGAGTTCTTTAACTTGCACGTTCGATTGGTACCCTCGCCCAAAGGAACAGCATCCTGCCATCTTCGGTTTATTGACAAACGATTATCAATAGCATATTATCGAGTTATCGTAAAAATTGCAGCATTTTTCTAATGAGGGATAAAATAAAATGGTTCAATCAATTGACCGAGCCATGCAGATCGTGCATTTGCTTATCTCCGAGGAGAACCGGTCAGACTGGCCAATATCCGATATTGCCGCCCAGGTTGGATTGCCTCTAAGCACCACTCACCGACTCATTGGTTCGTTGATTAAGCATGATCTCGTCGCACAGGTTCCCGAAACGAAGCAGTACAAAGTTGGTCCCAAATGGATGGAAATCGGATTGCGTCAACTGGAGCAGATGGACATGCGTACCGCTGCCCGGCCCGTCATGGAGCGTCTGGCAAGTGAAGTGAAAGAAAGCGTCTATTTAAGTCTTCCCAACATGTATGACGCATTCATAATTGACAGGGTGGATAGTCCTGGTACAGTACGTGTTATTGATAATCTGGGTGAGCGTATACCTATGCATATCGGAGCTCCCAACAAATCGATGCTGGCGAATATGGACCCCAAAATAGCGGAAGCCATACTTGTTCGGCTGATTGACGAGAAAGAGAAGAGGCTTGAGCTGCTTCATAAGCTTCCTGAAATCAGGAAAGCAGGTTATTGTATCAGTTATGGAGAAAAGACTGAAGGCACAGCGTCCGTTGCAGCTCCTATAATCGGCTTTGGCCGAAAGGTTGTGGGAGCTCTCAGTATCGGGATTATAAGCTATCAAATTTCCGAGGACAGGCTTGCGTTTCTGGTTGAGCAAACGATCCGAAATGCGGCTGAAATATCAAAAAAGTTAGGTGGTTAACCATACCGCCTAATTTTTAAATCATATAACGGAAACAAATTCCGCTATTCGGAAATACTTTTTTCGGATAGAGCTGCACTTAGGGCTTGGAAAGAGGCTTCTTATCGTAAAAGAATGAGGTGTAGGTAGATGCTGAAATGGCAAACGAAAGAACAATTAACGCAATTACTTTGTGAACTGATTGAAATTCCAAGTATAACCGGTTCAGAAGGAGAAAAAGAGGTTCCGCCGTTTATAGCTGCTCAACTGGAACGCCTTCCTTATTTTCAGCAGCATCCCGAACACCTGCAAGTTCATCCGACGAAAGATGGCCGCAGTTACATTACAGCGCTTGTACGCTCCGATCCGAATGTCCGTGATACGATTGTACTCCTCAGCCATTTCGATGTAGTGGGAGTAGAGGATTACGCGGATTGGAAGCCTGACGCGTTTAATCCCCAATCGCTAACTGATAAGCTTCTTGCCCAGAAGGACCGTCTTCCGGACGAGGTGCAGCGCGGCATTAAAGATGGCGACTGGCTGTTTGGCCGAGGCGTTATGGATATGAAATGCGGATTGACGCTCCACATGTCCATGATTGAGAGAGCTTGTTACGGGGAGTTCGACGGCAATTTGCTGCTGCTTTCTGTTCCGGACGAGGAAGTGGGTTCTGTCGGCATGAGAGCTGCGGTCCCGACTCTGCTTGAAATCGCGGATCGTTACGGGCTTGACTACAAGATGGTTCTAAACTCCGAACCGATGTTTTCCCGTCATCCGGGTGACAGCAGCCTCTATATTTATAAAGGAACGATTGGAAAAGTTCTTCCCGGATTTCTCTGTTACGGAAAAGAAACTCACGTCGGGGAACCGTTAGCCGGTTTAAACGGCAATTATATGGCTTCCCGAATCACCTGCGAAATTGAACTTGATCCTTCTTTCTGTGAAACCGTAGGCAGCGAAGTAACACCTCCCCCCACCAATTTGATACAACATGGCCTGAAAAAAAACTACTCCGCCCAAACGCCTCACCGGGCAGTAACGATGTTCAATCTGTTCTTGTTTGAGAGAACGGCGGAACAGCTTGTCGAGCCTTTGATTTCGGCTGCGAAGAGGGCGTCTTTGCAGATGGAAGAAGATTACCGCACACGAGCAAAATACTTTTTGGAACAAGGAATGCAGACCATACCGGAACTGGAAATTCGGATAATGACGTACAAAGAATTGCACCAATATGCTTCTCGTGTATACGGCAAAGACAAAGTAGAAATGATTATCGAAGCTGTAGAGCGAGAATGTCGCGAAGAGTTAGATGAACGGGAATTTACGATCGCACTGGTTGATGGTTTGGCGGCTTTATGCCATGAGCTGGCGCCGATGATTGTACTATTCTTCGCCCCTCCCTATTATCCGGCCGTAACCTGGAAGAACGATCTTTTTACAGGTAAAGTGGTCGAGGAAATCATTTCTTACGCACACCAGCATCATCAGATCGACTTGGCGGATCAGAATTTTTTCGCCGCTATATCCGATCTCAGTTATGTCGGAATGCCTAATCAGTCCTCGTCCCATCGTGCGTTTGCGGATCTCATGCCGTTATGGGAGAGGGGATATTCGATTCCGCTTAAGGAGTTGGAACGGTTCGTCGTTCCGGTCCTGAATCTTGGGCCGATTGGCCGGGATGCCCATAAGTGGACGGAACGGCTGGAGCTCAACTATGCTTTTGGAACATTGGTCGATCTGCTGAAGACATGTATTCGTAGCATTTTTACGGCATCGGAGCTGACAGAAAGCGGGCAACGCTCTTCTCATTCGTCTTATCATGGTGAAGTTGAACAAATAGGGGGGTGATTCTATGCCGATCTTGCGCAGCATTTTGCGGAGTGTATCCTGAAAACTGTGTGAATGCCAACGTAATGGTAAAGTTGACGCAGCTCGGACTTGTTCCAACTGGTATGGATATTTCATGCGAAGGCTGGTGGAGCGGCCGGGAAATTTATCGTTTGTACTGAAATCGATGCTTAAAGGATAACAAACCCGATTAACTGAAATCAGATGAAATGAGGTGCAGTTGTGCAGCGAAATGCTGATACGATCGAACGGACGGAGCGTCTTGGCGCTCATAACTATCATCCGCTCCCGATCGTGATTTCAAGAGCGGAAGGCGTTTGGGTCGAGGACACCGAAGGAAGACGGTACATGGATATGTTGGCCGGATATTCCGCCTTGAATCAGGGGCATAGGCATCCGCGCATCATTCAGGCGCTTGTTGAGCAATCGGAACGCGTTACCTTGACTTCAAGGGCATTTTATAACGAGCCGTTTGCGGAACTGCTCGAACTGTTGACCGCTATAACCGGTAAAGAGATGGTTTTGCCGATGAACACTGGTGCCGAGGCGGTAGAGACGGCCGTTAAAGCCGCACGCCGCTGGGGTTACCGCGTGAAAGGCATTCCGGCAGGGCGCGCGGAAATTATCGTATGCGACGGCAACTTCCACGGCAGGACGGTCACCGTAACTTCGTTTTCGTCCGAGCCTTCTTACAAGGAAGATTTCGGCCCGTTTACACCCGGATTTATAACGGTTCCTTATGGAGATTTGGGAGCGCTGGAGCAGGCGATAACGCCGAACACGGCAGCGTTCCTGGTCGAACCGATACAAGGGGAAGCCGGTATCGTAATCCCGCCGGATGGATATCTGCGGCAGGCCTCCGAGCTTTGCCGGAAACGGAATGTGCTCCTTATGGCCGATGAAATCCAGACGGGCTTCGGGCGTACCGGCAAACGGTTCGCCTGCGATTGGGAAGGAGTAGTCCCTGATGTCTACATTTTGGGAAAGGCGCTTGGCGGCGGTGTCATGCCAGTATCGGCAGTTGCGGCGGACAGCGGGATTCTCGGCTTGTTCGAACCGGGATCACACGGTTCCACCTTTGGGGGCAATCCTCTGGCGAGCGCGGTCGCGGTAGCCGCTTTGCAGGTAACCGAGGAAGAGGAACTGGCTGAACGTTCGCATAGGATGGGCGGCAAAATGCTGGCGATGCTCCGTAAAATCCGTCATCCGGACATTATCGACATCAGGGGCAGGGGACTATTCCTTGCGATTGAAACACGAGTACCTGCGCGCTATTATTGCGAACGGTTAAAAGAAGCGGGAATACTGTGTAAGGAAACGCATGAGAAGGTTATTCGCCTTGCGCCGCCGCTTGTCATTTCAGAGACCGATTTGCAATGGGCTGTCGAACGCCTTGCGGAAGTCTTTAGTACGGTACAGTAGAAATGTGGAGTATCAGGTTGGTAAACGTAGATTCTACCTTATTGCTTTCTCTATCCATGCTGCTCCATAGGAGCGGCATTTGCCATTTTAAGGGGACTAAAATTGAATTTCATTATCAGATTGGAGGATATTTATTATGACAACGATGAATACGGCAGAGCAGGATCTGAAAAGAGAAGAAATACCCCAGTCGAAGAAGCTTACACAGCAGGAAAATTGGTTCTCCAGATATGGTGAAGGATTGGGAGCATTGGCGAGCGGAATATTTATGGCTGCCGCCTGGAGTATTGAGGACGTTTATTATCCGCTCGCGGTAACCCTCTATTTGATCGCTTTCGTTACGGGTGGATTCGTAAAGGCCAAGGAAGGCATTCACACCTTGGTGGCGGAACGGGACCTTGATGTCAATTTGCTGATGATCTTTGCGGCAATCGGGGCAGCCAGCATCGGGTACTGGACGGAAGGCGCGATCCTGATCTTCATCTTCTCGGTAAGCGGCGTTCTGGAAAGCTATACGATGGACCGGAGCAGCCGCGATATTTCCTCGCTCATGGGAATGAAGCCGGAGACGGCCGTTCTATACAAGGACGGGGTCGAAACGGTAGTGCCCATTGAACAACTGGCGAAGGGCGACACAGTCGTGGTCAAACCGGGAGAGCGCATTCCTGCGGACGGCATCGTCACCGAAGGCTCGTCAGCCGTCAACCAGGCATCAATTACCGGTGAATCGATTCCGGTCGATAAAGAAGCTGGCGATGACGTATTCGCCGGAACGCTGAACGGTCAGGGCGCTCTGTTCATCGAAGTGAGCCGGCCTGGCGAATCGACGCTCTTTGCCAAGATCATTCGTCTCGTTCAGGAAGCGCAGAGCGAGAAGCCCGCATCCCAGATGTTTATGGAAAAGTTTGAACGCATTTACGCGAGATTGATTATTCTGATCTCTTTGCTGCTGATCATGGTTCCTCCGTTCTTACTGCAATGGACGTGGGAGCAGGCCTTTTATAAAGCGATGGTCTTTCTCGTCGTTGCTTCGCCTTGCGCGTTGGTCGCCTCCATTATGCCGGCGATGTTGTCCGCCATTTCCAACGGCGCTAGAAAAGGACTGCTGTTCAAGGGCGGCGCTCATCTGGATAATCTGTCGCGCACGAAAGTCGTCGCATTTGATAAAACCGGAACGCTTACGACAGGCAGGCCGGTCGTAACGGACTTAATTGCTTATCAAGGGTATGGCGAGACCGAAATGCTGCGCATTGCGGCTTCCATGGAAAGCTTGTCCGAGCATCCACTTGCGAAATCAATCGTGGCTAAAGCTCAAGAATCGGGCTTGACGCTTGAACGGCCCTCGGAGTTCACAACTAGAACGGGGTGGGGGATTGAAGCGCAGTGGGAAGGGGATACGTGGAAGATCGGCAAGCCGGCGTTTATGGATCGAAGCCATGCGACCGAAGAACTGCTCAAGAGCATAGACCGTTTGGAGCAAGAAGGGAAAACAGTTACGATTATGCATAATTCGCTAGGCGCTGTCGGGATCATCGCACTTCAGGACAGTATCCGACCCAATGCGAAACGAGCGGTCGACATGCTTAAACAACAGGGTGTTAAGGTTGCGATGCTAACGGGGGACCAGAAACAGACCGCGCAGGCGATCGCTCGGGAGGCGGGCATTGATATCGTGTTTGCCGAGCTGCTGCCCGAAGATAAAGTAAACAAAGTGAAGGAATTGAGACGAACTTTCGGAAACGTTGCTATGGTAGGCGACGGTGTTAATGATGCGCCGGCATTGGCGACTGCGACGGTAGGGATCGCCATGGGAGCGGATGGAAGCGATGCGGCGCTTGAAACGGCGAATTTGGTGCTGCTTAATGACGATATCGGCAAAATTGCCGATGCGATTGCCCTTGGGAAACGAACGGCGGCGATCATCAAACAAAATATCGTATTTGCTCTCTCCGTTATTTTGATTTTGATTGCATCAAATTTCAGTACGGGCATTGCATTGCCGCTCGGAGTAATTGGACATGAGGGAAGCACGATTCTGGTCATTTTGAATGGGCTTCGACTGCTGCGGCATTCCTATAAATCTTAACGAAACAAAATGAGCGCAGCCTGCATAATGAACGTTATGCAGGCTGTTCTTGATCCCGCTTCAGTTCGGGCGTTCTCCCGGGCAGGTTAGGGGAATTTGGAGCGTATGCCCGGCGGCTTGGGGATACGGCCATCCCTTGACGGAACGCATGGCGTATTTTCCGATGGTTGTCCATGGAAATGAAGATGCAGAAAGCTCCCAGCGCAAGCAGAATGGCGGTAGTTACGGGAAATAGCAGATCCATCGCTGAAACTCCTTTTCATTTATTATTGATAATCATTATCATCATTATAGTGAGAAAGGAGGTAAAAATCAATCGTTTTTTTGATGACTTTTCGAGGATTAGATGAACATTTTTAGGCCCAGTCCTTATGTTAGGTGCATGAAAGATATAAGCGATTCGTGTAATGTTAGTTATCAATACATGCCGATATTGGCAGTTTTAGACCAGAACATTTGACTTGCATGTAAGATATAGGTTAGGTATAAGGGTTGAGTTCACGAATCTGTGATAATTAAATTGACTTCAATCGTGAGTATAATTTATAATGTAAACAAATCAAATGTAATATGGAATCAGATTCCGCATTGTGGAATTTTCTTGACGGTGGTTAACCATCATTTATGAGGGGGCTGAAAGATGAATCATCTGCATACCAAACAATTGGATATCTCTTATGCTGACCGGCTCATTGTTAAAAACTTGAATTTATCCATTCCCCACGGAAAAATTACTGCGCTTGTCGGCGCCAACGGTTCCGGAAAATCAACGATACTGAAAACGATGGCCCGGATTATGAAACCGCAAGGCGGCGGCGTGTTTCTGAATGGCAAGTCGATCCACAGCCAGTCCACCAAAGAAATTGCCAAACAGCTTGCGGTATTGCCGCAAAGTCCGGTTGCACCGGACGGGTTGACCGTATTCGAGCTAGTTTCCTACGGGCGGTTTCCGCACCAGAAAGGATTCGGCTCGCTGACGAAGCAAGACAAGGAGATCGTAAGCTGGGCGATACAGGCAACGGGATTGGCAGCATTCTCCGACAGGGCGGTAGATCAACTGTCGGGCGGACAACGGCAGCGGGCCTGGATCGCGATGGCGCTTGCCCAGGAAACGGATATGCTCTTTCTGGACGAACCGACGACGTATCTCGATATGACTCATCAGTTGGAAGTGCTGAAGCTTCTGCAGCGATTGAATGCGGATCAAGGGCGAACAATCGTAATGGTCGTTCACGATCTGAATCATGCAACCCGCTACGCACAGCATATGGTGGCGATCAAGCATGGGGTTGTCGTTGGCGAAGGAACGCCTGCGGAGGTAATGACGCACGACATTCTGCGGAATGTGTTCGGCATCGAAGCGGATGTCGTTTATTGCCCGAGGTCGGGCGTGCCGCTCTGCTTGCCTTATGAGCTTGCAAGTGCGGAAGCAGCTTCCGCACAAAGCCTGGAACAGATCAAGCCGGAAGGGCGCCTCGAAGCATCGGGAGCCGCGACGGCCTCGGCATAAGTTGATCGTATAGTCAGGGGCGGAAGAAAATTTGTTGGAGTGATACGCTTGGGAGAACATTATGAGCAATATTTACGGAACAATCGAAGCCGTCATCTGGAGGAATTGAAGCAATACCTATCCATTCCAAGCATTAGCGCTTTATCCGGGCATAAACAGAATATGGTCCAGGCGGCTGAATGGACGGCCGAGGCGCTGCGCCGGATTGGAATCGAGCATGTGCAAGTCATGCCAACCGGGGGGCATCCCGTTGTATATGGAGAGTGGCTCAAGGCGGAAGGGAAGCCGACCGCCTTGATTTACGGACATTATGATGTTCAGCCGGTAGATCCCCTTCACCTGTGGGATACGCCTCCATTCGAGCCGGTAATCCTGGAGGATAAGATATACGCTCGCGGCGCCAGCGATAATAAAGGCCAGATTTTTATGCATATCAAAGCGTTGGAAGCGTTGCTCGCAGAGGATGGAACGCTGCCTGTCAATGTAAAGCTATGTATCGAAGGGGAAGAAGAGATTGGGAGCGTTCATTTGGATGAGTTCGTCGAAGTGAACAAAGAACATCTCGCAGCTGATGTATTGGTCATATCGGATTCGGTAATGTACGCTAAAGGGAAACCGGCCATTTGTTACGGATTGCGAGGCTTGTGCGGCATGCAGATCAATGTTAAAGGACCTAGCGGGGATCTGCATTCAGGTCTGTATGGCGGTGCTGTACAAAATCCGGTTCATGCGCTTGTTCAAATCTTAAGCTCAATGCGAAATGAACAGGGTGAAATCACGATCGGCGGCTTCTACGATCAAGTCCGGTATGTACCGGAGGAGGAACGTGAACGTTTCCGCTCGCTGCAGTTTAATGAAGAGCAGATGTCACAGGAATTGCAGGTGGCGGAACTTTTTGGCGAGAGAGGCTATTCGGCTCTGGAACGTACCTGGGTGCGTCCAACGCTTGAAATTAACGGGATCTACGGCGGATTTCAGGGTGAAGGGGTTAAAACCGTTCTTCCTTCGGAAGCGCACGCCAAATTGACCTGCCGTCTGGTACCTGATCAGAGTCCAAACGAGATCATTGAACGGATTCAACGACATATTGACAGACACACTCCGCCCGGGGTTTCGGTGACGACGACTCTTTTTGATACAGGAAAGCCTTTCGTCACGCCTGTTGATCACCCGGTCATACAAGCGGCAGGACGCGCTTATCGGGAAGCTTATGGTGTGGAAGCTGTTTATATTCGAAGCGGCGGTTCGATTCCTGTTGTCGCAACGTTCGCTGCCGTCCTGAACGTACCCGTGGTTATGATGGGTTTTGGGCTGAGCGATGAGAATATTCATGCCCCCAACGAGCATTTTCATCTGGAGAACTTTGATAAAGGGCTCCTGACATTATGCCGGTATTGGTATGAACTGGCGGGAATTCGGAGCAACGATGCAATTCGCAATGGCGACAACAATTGTTCCTCATAATCGGAAATATATTCCGTAATTCGGAAATTACTTCCGGCTTTATTATGTGCGGATCGATTCAGTATTTCGATTTCATGCCGGTTACTAATGGTTATCTGCCTGCTGGTGTTACTATTATGTTAGTTTTAATTTGAGTTATGTAAAATACATGACATTTTAATTGACGCCTTTTATGTGTACATTCTATAATGAAGAAAAATAAAAGCCTAATAGAGTAGGGGGCGTTATTTCCGGCGGTTATTAGAAGACCGTCAATCATCAAGCTTGAATATCGGAAATGAATTCCACAATACGGAATAACCGTAGGGGGTGGTTTGGATAAATTAGATGGTAGACAGCTAACTGTCGCTTAGTTGATCGGTTGATTGTTAAAAACTTGAATTTGCGGGGGAGTGTGGAACGGTGGAAATAACGAAAACAGGTATAGCCCGTATAATTCGGGATCGGCGGACAATCCGGGATTTTAACGGTGAACCGATGAGCCGGGAGACGGTGATCGAACTGTTGAACGACGCGGTCTGGGCGCCTTTTCACTCTGCAAAGGAGCCTTGGCGGTTTATTTTGTTTATGGGAGAAGGGCGTAAGGTCTTTGCAGATGCGGTTATCAATGCATTCTCCAAAGAAGAATCCGCCGAGTGGATTGATTGGGCTATCAAGACTTACTTGCATCTGTCACAGGCGCATCTCCTCGTCGTCATCAAGTCCGATCCGCGTCAGAAATATTTTGAGGATGCTTTCCTGGCGGCAGGGGCGATGATTCAAAATCTGCAGCTGCTTGCCTGGGAGAGAAAGGTCGGCGTCGTCTGGAAGACGAGCGATTATACCCTGATGCCTAAGTTTCTGAATGCGGTCGGAGTGAAGCCCGGAGAGCGAGTGGTTGGCGCCCTTCACATGGGATATTTTGACGAAAGTAAGATTCCCCGTCCGAAGAAGCGGATGCCGGTCAATGAGCTTTTGACAATATTTTAATATAATGAAAGTTAATGAACTTTGGTATGCGGATTATGCTGTCGTTCCCCCGGTTGTAAAATATAAGTTTAAAAAATTGTCATGATTAAATTGGAGGGATTATCATGCTGTTTCATTTACGTCATGCCGCTTTCATCCTGACGCTGTTTGTTTTTATTGTTGCAGGATGCGGCCAAAATGGGGGTTCGTCATCCGGAACTGAAACTTCATCTTCCTCAAGTACACCTGCAAGTACACCTGCAAGCACACCTGCAAGCACACCTGCAAGCACTGCATCGCCGGAAGCTGCTTCTGAAGTGAAAAAAATTAAAGACGCCTTGGGCGAGGTGGAAATCAAGGGTGTTCCTCAACGGGTAATTGCCTTGGACTGGGTGTACATTGAGGATGTGCTGGCATCAGGCGTTCAGCCGGTAGGTGCGGCCGATATCGAAGGTTACAATACATGGGTAAAGGTGAAGGTGGATCTTAGCCCCGATGTGCAGGACGTTGGCAAACGTTTTGAGCCGAACCTGGAGCAGATCGCTTCGTTGAAGCCTGACCTCATCATCGGCGTCAAGTATCGGCATGAGAAGATTGTTGACCAGTTGAGAGCCATTGCGCCGACGCTCATTTTCGACCCGTTCTCGGAGGAGGCGGCCAAGGATCCGTATACAGAAATGGAAGAAACGTTCCTGAAGATTGCCGACGTATTGGGCAAAAAGGACGAAGGTCAACAGATGCTCGACAACCTGAATGGGACATACGCCGATGCGAAGGAGAAGCTGAAGGACAACAAGGCGGGAGCCAGCTATGTTCTGTCGCAGGCGTTCTCGGAGCAAAACGCGGTGACCTTCCGGCTGTTCGCGGATAACTCGATAGCCGTTCAGATCATGTCCAAACTTGGCATGACCAATGCGTACAAGTCCGATAAGCTTGAAGAGTTCGGTTTCTCGGAGACGAGCGTCGAAACGCTTACGAAGGTACAGGAGGCCAGCTTGATTACGATGATCCAGACGGATGACGACAGTATCAACAATTTCATGAAGGACAACCCGGTATGGAAGAACTTGGCATTTGTCAAGGAAAACCGCATCTTTGCACTCGGCGGCGACACGTGGCCGTTCGGCGGTCCGTTGTCCGCTGAAATGTTCACCGAGCGTGTCGTTTCGGTACTCGGTCAATGAATGCGGTAATGAATAACGGCGCAACTGTCTTGAGATCCAGCAACTTTCCTTTGTGGGGCCGTTATTTGCTGGTGTTCGGCGGGGGGATTATCCTCCTCGCCGCCATGCTCTTCCTGAATATTACCCAGGGAGAGGCAGGTATCGGCATACAAACGGTGATCGACGCGATCATTGCTCCCCAGGACGTGGCGGATCATAACGTTATCCGCACGCTTCGGCTCTCCCGGGCAACCATGGGGGTGCTTGCGGGGGCCGTATTGGCCGCCGCCGGGGTGCTGCTGCAGACCATTACGCGAAACCCGTTGTCTTCGACCGAAACGCTCGGCATCAACTCAGGCGCGTTCCTTGCCGTGAATATGGCGGCTGTCTTCTTTCCCGCCGTCCTTTCTTCATACTCGCTGATTGTCGCGTTTATCGGCGGACTCGCCGCCATTGGTCTGGCCTATGCTATGGCCGGAGGCTTAACGGCTTCCCCGCTGCGTCTCACGCTTGCCGGTATGGCCGTAACCCTGGCCATCGGGGCCGTGACCGGGACGCTGCAGTTGATGTACGAGGAGAATACGAGCCGGTTGTTGGCATGGGGATCGGGCTCGCTTGAGCAGGCCAATTGGAACGGCGTCCGGTTTGTTGCACCATGGATATTGCCGGCTGCCCTGATGGCTGTCGCATTGTCCAAATCGCTTGACTTGTTCGAACT
>NZ_ASSC01000416.1 GCF_000520735.1 Paenibacillus forsythiae T98 | reverse complement strand
CCGCCACCGCAAGCAGCGGAGGCACATCGAACAGCGGGGCTTCCGCGCGTCGTCCTATGCGCACCAAGACGGCTTCCGTAACGACTACCACCTAAGAAATAAGTTCAAGAGGAGAATTCTATGCATCTGGTATATGCCGACGGGCAAGGAAACGTATACGATCATCCCGAGCTCCACGGGCTGGCCCGCAGCGGGGATATGATCGTCGAACTGCTGGAGGAAGAACTGATTCCGCTGCCCGAAGGGGCGACACTTTCTCTCCTGCCAAATACGAGAGCCGTCGGGATGAATCCGTCTACCGGTGAAATGCTGCCGCTGCCGGAAGGCTCGCATGCGGTGGGAGCGCTGCTTCCGCAGGGCTTCACCCGTCTCTGTGTGCCCGGATATATCAAGACCGATAAGTCGTACAAGCTGCCGCTGTTCGGCTATTCCGCTGTCGTATGGAAGGACGGGGGGTTCTATGTGGCCGCCGATCGGACCGATGATCCGTACAAGTGGAATCCGCTGAACTGCGACCGCGACGCGGTGCGCAGCGGGGTGGAGAGTCTGACCGGAAAATATCCGGAGAACCGTCTGTACGGGCATCTCTCCCACTGCGCGCTCGGCTATGAATGCCTGACCTCCTCCAACACCTTCCTGAGCCGGTGGGAGGGAGGCGTGCCGGTATCCTATTCATGCAATGCGGGCTGTTTCGGGTGCATTTCCGAACAGCCGGATGACAGCGGCTTTGTCTCGCCGCAGACGCGGATGAATTTCCGGCCGAGAGTAGACGAGATTGTAGAGGTCATGCTTGAGCACTTAAAAACGCCGGAATCCATTATCAGCTTCGGCCAAGGCTGTGAGGGAGAGCCCTCGACCCAGGCGAAGCTGATTATTGAAGCGATTCGCGAGGTCCGGTCTGTGACCGATATGGGCTACATCAATATCAATACGAACGCCGGCCTCAGCGATCATATCCGCGGAATTGTCGATGCGGGCCTCGACCTCATGCGCGTCAGTACCATCAGCGCGCTGGATGACCACTACAATGCTTATTACAAGCCTCGCGGCTACACGCTGGCCAATGTGGAGAAATCGCTGAAGTATGCGGCGTCGCAGGGCGTTTACGCTTCAATTAACTACCTGGTGTTTCCAGGGGTCACCGACCGGGAAGAAGAGGTTGAAGCGATGGTGGAGTTTGTGAGGCGCACCGGCCTCAAGCTGATCCAGATGCGTAATCTTAATATTGATCCGGAAAGCTATCTTGAGCTGATTCCTCCGGCCCGGGGAGAGATCCTGGGAATGAAGACCATGCTTGAGATCTTTCGCGAGGAGCTGCCGGAAGTGGTGATCGGGTCGTATACGCATGTTCCCCCGACCGGGGAGGCCCGGGCCAAAAAGGCAGTTGCACGGACATTGCCTCAAAGCCGCTATATTTAATTCGCGGGAAAATCTATTGCTTCCCTTCATTGTTCGTGATAGACTGTGTCTATGTGTCTTATATTAACTCTGGGTCCGCCTGAGGCTCAGGGCAAAAGAGGTGAAATCTAAATGCAAACTGCAATTCAACCGAAATATAATGTTGTAACTGTAACCTGCGCCTGCGGCAACACGTTCGAGGCCGGTTCTGTGAAACAGGATCTTCGCGTCGAAATTTGCTCCGCGTGCCATCCGTTCTTTACTGGCAAGCAGAAGTTCCTGGATGCTGGCGGCCGCGTCGACAGATTCAAGAAGAAATACGGAATCTAATCCGGTTTGCCGCTGGTCGGCAACGATCGGTAGAAAGCCCTCTGCCTTATGGCGGGGGCTTCATTTTTTTCTGGACTAAGCCTTGGATGCTTCGGCTCTTATAGGGGAGGCTGAAGTCGGTTGTCTTATCCAGTTGATTTTTGTCTTGGCGTAGGCTATACTTATCTTCGCCGTGCTAGACGGGGAGGTAGCGGTGCCCTGTAACTCGCAATCCGCTGTAGCGAGGTTGAATTCCTGTTAGAGGTGCTGTCGATGTGAGGTTTGGTCCCTGCGCGCTGTGTTGACGGTTGGGTCCTCCGCAATGAGCGCTTGTGAACCTGGTCAGGTCCGGAAGGAAGCAGCCATAAGCAAGTTTGCTCTTGTGCCGGAGGGCAGCCTAGCCCGAGCAGCCGCGCAGGGTTGCCGCTCGGATCGCAGTCATCAATAACAGGTGCGCGGTTTTCATATAGATAATATCAAGCATCTTCGACAAGCGGGGATGCTTTTTGTTTTTGGTCATGGGACGGAGAATATAGTATAATAATGAGGCGATAAACGCCCGGGAAGCGGCGGTTGAAAGAGGGTAATGCCAAGTGGAACACATCGCGTTGTATCGTGCCTGGCGGCCGCAGGCGTTCCAGGACATGGTCGGACAACAGCACATTATCCAGACGCTTCAGAACGCGATTCGCGAGCAGCGGGTTTCACATGCCTATCTGTTCAGCGGCCCTCGGGGCACCGGAAAGACAACTGCCGCCAAGGTATTGGCCAAAGCGGTCAATTGCGAGCGGGGCTCTGGACCGGAACCGTGCAATGAATGTCCTTCCTGCTTGCGGATTGCTTCGGGCGCGGTGATGGATGTGCAGGAAATCGACGCTGCGTCCAACCGGGGCGTAGAGGAAATCCGGGATCTGCGGGATAAAGTGAAATACGCTCCTACCGAGGTGCGGCGTAAAGTTTACATTATTGACGAAGTGCATATGCTGACTACGGAGGCTTTCAATGCCCTTCTGAAGACGCTGGAGGAGCCGCCTGCGCATGCCATGTTTATTTTGGCGACAACGGAGCCGCACAAGCTGCCGGCGACGATTATTTCGCGCTGTCAGCGCTTTGATTTTCGCAGAGTTTCGCTGGAGGAGCAGACAGCTCGGCTGAAGGTTATCTGCGAGAAGGAAGGCATATCCGCGGAGGATGACGCGCTGCAGTATATCGCCCGTCTGTCGGACGGGGGAATGCGCGATGCGCTCAGCGTCCTGGATCAAATCGCCTCCTTTACTGACGGGCATGTAACCTACCAGCAGGTGCTGGGTATGACCGGCGGCATTCCGGCGGAGCAATTTGCCCGCCTGGCCAAAGCCATTTTGGAGAGCGATATGGGTCAGCTGCTTGAATTAGTCGAGCAATTGATGCATGAGGGAAAGAGCGCAGACAAATGTCTCGAAAATTTGCTGTACTACTTCCGCGACCTGCTGATGATCAAAATGGTGCCGGGTTCCGCCGGGCTGACCGACAGAGTGCTGAATCCGGCGGAATTCCGGGATATGGCCGCAGTCTTCTCGCGTGAGCGGCTGTTCGACATTGTGGACACGCTGAACCGTTATTTGGGCGAGATGAAATATGCCACGCATCCGCAGACGTTGTTCGAGGTGGCGCTTATGAAGCTCTGCAGCCCGCAGGAGAATGAGA
>NZ_ASSC01000415.1 GCF_000520735.1 Paenibacillus forsythiae T98 | reverse complement strand
AGGCGGTTGCCGATTTTGACCATGTACGTCTCGTCCAGGAAGCCCTTGGTCTGCGTCAGATAAGAAATGCATGCCTGGGCGTTAAGCTCTCCCGGCCCGACAAGCGCGCCCGTAGGACAGGCATCCATGCATTTCGTGCATGTGCCGCAGCCTTCCGTTACCGGCGTGTCGGGCGGAAAGGGAATATTCGTGACCATCTCGCCGAGATAAATCCACGAGCCCCATTTCGGAGAAATGATCGAGCAGTTCTTGCCGCTAAAGCCAATGCCCGCCCGCTGCGCCACCGCCCGGTCCACCAGAACGCCGGTATCCACCATACTCTCCATCACCGCGT
>NZ_ASSC01000414.1 GCF_000520735.1 Paenibacillus forsythiae T98 | reverse complement strand
GACGAATATATCGGCGGTCACCGGCCGTTCCGACAAGAACAAGATGGCGCTGATCCATATGACCATCCTGATCCGCAATACGGATCATTTGTATTCGGTTGTGGAAAAGGTGAAGCGGGTAAAGGATGTCTACACGGTTCACCGGATCATGCAGTAATGTTTAGGAGTTGTGGCATTAATGAAAGTGGTTGTGCAGCGCTGCAAGCGGGCGCAGGTTACGGTTGACGGAAAGACTGTGGGGGAGATCGGCGAAGGCCTGATGCTTCTGGTTGGCGTCACGCATGAAGATACCGAGAAAGACGCCGATTTCCTGGCAAGCAAGATCGCCGGGCTGCGTATCTTTGAGGATGAAGCGGGAAAAATGAATCACAGCGTCAGTGAAACGGGCGGATCGATTCTGTCCGTATCGCAGTTTACATTGTATGGGGACTGCCGCAAAGGGCGGCGGCCGAACTTTATGGCAGCGGCGGCTCCTGCGGAAGCCGAGCGGCTCTATGACTATTTTAACCAAGAGCTGACCGCGCTCGGGTTGAACGTCGAGACCGGAGTTTTTGGCGCGATGATGGAGGTGTCCCTGGTCAATTGGGGGCCGGTTACACTCATTCTGGACAGCAGGGGATAGGTCGCTCTACGCTGTGATTGGCAGTCTGTGGCGGCTCGTAATTCCCGTTAAACGGATGGCAGAGGAACTTTTAAAAAAGTCCCTGGGCCATCCGTTTTTTGTTGGATAGGAGGGCTATCGCCGGGGCAAACTCCAGAAGAAGGAATGCGGACTAGAGGTCAAGGAGTGTTATGAATGAGACAGTCGCCGAAAGCCTGGGCTTGGAGAACTTTGGCGGCTCTTCCGGTCGGAAGCTTTATGGAAGCTTCCGCAAACGCGAAGGAGTCCGAGCGGCTCAGCGAGCATGTGCTGAAGGGAAGAAGCCGTGATTTGCTGCCGCGCTCGTGACTGAAGAAAGTGGAGCCGGAGGCTTTTTCGGGCAAACCGGGTTAGAAGGACTTCAGTTCCGGGTAATAATACACAAGGGCCAAGAACGACAGAAGCCAGAAATATTTCAGGGAGGGGATAATCTTGACCAGACGAATTCAGGCTTATTTCAGAACCGAGGACGAAGCGGAAGGAGTGAAGACGGCACTGCTGTCCTTTGATGCGGACGGGCTTGATGTGTGGGCCTTAACCGACCCGCTCGGGCAGGACCGGCGGCTGCTGTTTCCGCTGATGCCGACAAATAATTTGGCGGGGACCGGCTCTACCTTTGCCTCCTTCGGTACGGCTCCCGCGCCAGTGCCGGTGGCCTCGGGTGACGTTAACGAAGGCAGAGCGCCGCTGAGTGGGGAGGCTTTCCTTGGCTCGGACGATCTCCGTGCGGACCGGATGTACGCAGACGGGGATCTGGACAGCTTGCGCTATGTTATGGAAATTAAAGTGACGGACGAGGATTTCAATGCGGTGGTGCATACGCTTCGCAGCAGAAATGCTTTTGTCGAAATTTTTGATTAAAAATTTAGGCCCGGGGTTCAGGATAAACGTTCTTGTTATGAAAAGCCTTCGCCGCCTCTTGCAAGGGCCGGAGGCTTTTGTGACACAAGAAATGTAAAGCGCTTTCTTTTCTGTAATATAGAAGTAACATTACGTTCATGTCTGCTTAATATAGTCTGTTTATAATAAACCCATGACCCCCTTTTTTATAATATATATCGTTGGACCTGCGGCAATCGGCCACAGGTCATTTTTTTGTCGCGTGATGGAAGTGGGACGCAGCGGCTGATGCCAATAAAAATTGCTGAATAAAGTCGATTCCTTTCCTTGACTTTAACGCAGTGGTTCAGTAGAATCTAACCATATACGGCTTAATATCATGTTTTGATGACGGGACCCAGTAATTCGGCTACCACAACCCCAGAGAGGAATCCCATGTTGATATTTACTTGCCTTCTGAAGAAACAGGCGTAAATATTCAACCTGGCTGCAAGGATTCTGTTGATGAGCGAATGAATGACCTCCCCGAGAACGCACGGTGAACGGCGGCGCATGCCGCATCAGTAGCCGCTCTTGCGCGTAGGCGGGCGTTAACCGCTTGGAGCGGACCGAAACCTTGGGTTTCCGGCCGGAATGTGGGTGGTACCACGGGTGATAATCGTTAGCGATAATCCCTCGTCCCTGTTGATGAACAGGGCGGGGGATTTTTTGATGCAAATTTCAAAGCGTGCAAGGGCATTTTCAGGAGGGATAAGCAGTGGCTAAAGAGAGATTCGAGAAGCCGACCGGCACGCAGGATGTGCTGCCCGGCGCGGTGGAAAGATGGCAGTTCGTTGAAGAGAAAGCGAGAGATTTGTGCCGGCGCTTCAACTATCGTGAAATCCGGACCCCGATGTTCGAGCATACGGAATTGTTCGAAAGAGGCGTCGGGGAAACGACCGATATCGTGGAAGGCGAGATGTATACCTTCAAGGACAAGGGGGACCGGGATCTGGCGCTGCGCCCGGAAGGGACGGCCGGTGTCGTTCGCGCTTACGTGCAGAACAAGCTCTACGGAGAGCCGGATGTCAGCAAGCTCTATTACATCGGCCCGATGTTCCGCTACGAGCGTCCGCAGGCGGGCAGATACCGCCAGTTCCACCAGTTCGGCGTGGAAGCCTTCGGCGCAGTCGATCCGGCGATCGACGCGGAGGTGATTTCGCTCGGTTACCAGTTTTGTAAGGACCTGGGTCTTGGCGGCGTGCGGGTCGAAATTAATTCCGTCGGCAATATTCCCAGCCGGGCCGCCTACCGTGAGAAGCTGCTCGGCTTCCTGCGCCCAATGAAGGACAGCCTGTGCAGCGACTGCCAGCGGCGCATGGAGCGCAATCCGCTGCGCGTGCTGGACTGCAAGGTCGATCAGGAGAAATTCGTAGATGCCCCGTCCATATTGGACAGCCTTGATGAAGAGTGTACGGTTCACTTCGCCAAGGTGAAGGCGCATCTCGATGCTATGGGCGTCGAGTATGCAGTCAACACGCGGCTTGTACGCGGCCTTGATTATTACACGCATACGGCGTTTGAGTACAAGGCGGCCGGCATCGGCTCCATCGACACGGTCGGCGGCGGCGGGCGCTATAACGGCCTGGTTGCCGAAATTGGCGGACCGGACCAGCCGGGCATCGGCCTTGGTATCGGCCTTGAGCGCATTCAGCTCATTCTGGAGAACCAGAAGGTGGAACTGGAAGCGTCCAGACCGCTGGATGTATATCTCGTAGCGCTCGGCGAGGAGGCGGAGGCCGAGGTGACCAAGCAGCTGTTCATTCTGCGCGGCCTGGGCTTCTCCGCGGAACGCGATTACCTGGGACGTAAAATGAAGGCCCAGATGAAATCGGCCGACCGCATGGCGGCTCGTTACACCGCGATTCTAGGGGAAGAGGAGCTGCAGCGCGGGGAGATCGCCGTGAAATCAATGGCGACCGGAGAGCAGCGCACGGTTAAGCTGGAAGAGTTGGGCCAGGCTCTGGTCTAGAACGGCAGTATTTACATCAGGCTGTAATCACAAATCGAGATTTTTAAATGGAAAGGGTATGATCAAGAATGCAAAGAAGCCATCATTGCGGCCAGTTGACGACAGAACAAATCGGAGAGAAGGTTACTCTGAACGGCTGGGTGCAGACCCGCCGCGACCTTGGAGGCGTATTGTTCATCGACCTTCGCGACCGCAGCGGAATTGTGCAGGTCGTCTTCAATCCTGATTATTCCGGCGAAGCGCTGCAAATTGCCGACAAGACCCGAAGCGAGTATGTTATCGCTGTTACCGGTCAAGTAGTCAAACGCGATCCGGAAACCGTAAACCCGAACCTTCCTACCGGCGAAATTGAAGTGCGCGTTACCGAAATCGAGGTACTGAACGCTGCCAAGACCCCTCCGTTCTTCATTGAAGACGGTGTGGAAGTAGACGAGTCGCTGCGTCTGAAATACCGCTATCTTGATCTGCGCCGTCCGGAAATGCAGAAGACGTTGCTGCTCCGCTCGAAAGCGAGCAAGATTTTCCGCGATTTCCTTGACGGAGAAGGCTTCATCGACGTGGAAACACCGATTCTGACCAAGAGCTCGCCGGAAGGCGCTCGCGACTATCTCGTGCCGAGCCGTGTGCATGAAGGCGAATTCTTTGCCCTGCCGCAGTCGCCGCAGATTTACAAGCAGCTGCTGATGGTTGGCGGCGTGGAGCGCTATTATCAAATCGCCCGCTGTTTCCGCGACGAGGACCTGCGCGCCGACCGGCAGCCGGAATTCACGCAGGTGGACATCGAGACCTCTTTCCTGGGGCAGGACGACCTGCTGGCCATGATGGAGCGCCTGATGCAGCGCCTGTTCAAAGAGACGGTAGGCGTAGATCTCGCTCTTCCGTTCCAGCGTCTGACTTATGCCGAGGCCATGGGCAAATACGGCTCCGACAAGCCGGACCTGCGCTTCGGTCTGGAACTGATCGAAATGAATGATATCGTCGCCAGCAGCGGCGTGAAGGTGTTCGCCTCCGTCATCGAAAAGGGCGGAGAAGTGAAATGCCTGAACGCCAAGGGCTGCGGCACCTGGACGCGTAAAGAGATCGACGATCTGGGACCTTATGCGGCCCGTTACGGCGCGAAGGGACTGGCCTGGATTCAAGTGAAGGAAAGCGAATTCCGCGGCCCAATCGTGAAATTCTTCAGCGAGGAAGAGATTGCCGCCGTTAAGGAACGCACCGGAGCCGAGGAAGGCGACCTGCTGCTCTTCTCCGCAGACAACAAGAAGATTGTCGCCGACGTCCTCGGCGCGCTCCGTCTCAGAATCGGCCGTCAGCTCGGGCTGATCGACGACAGTGTGTACAAGTTCGCCTGGGTGACCGACTTCCCGCTGCTTGGCTATGACGAGGAGCAGAAGCGCTATGTGGCGGAGCATCATCCGTTCACCCGTCCGCGCGAAGAGGATGTAGCCCTGTTCGATACCGATCCCGGCGCGATCCGCGCGCAGGCTTATGATATCGTGCTGAACGGCTACGAAGTCGGCGGCGGCTCGATGCGGATCTACAAGCGCGATGTACAGGAGAAGATGTTCGACGCGCTCGGACTGTCCAAAGAAGAAGTGCAGGATAAATTCGGCTATCTGCTCGACGCGTTCGAGTATGGCACGCCTCCTCACGGCGGCATCGCCTTCGGCCTTGACCGGCTCGTTATGCTGCTGGCAGGGCGCACCAATCTGCGCGAAACGATCGCCTTCCCGAAAACGGCCAGCGCAACCGACCTGCTGATGGATTCTCCGTCCCCGGTTAAAGACGCACAGCTGGACGAGCTGCATATCAGAGTGGCTATTAAGGAAAAAGCTAAGAAATAGGAGGCTGGCATCATGCTGCATCAGTTCTCGCGTACCGAACTTGCTATCGGACCCGAGGGTCTGGAAGTTATGAACAACAGCACGGTAGCGGTGCTCGGCATCGGCGGCGTCGGCTCCATCGCGGTGGAGGCTCTGGCCCGCACGGGCGTCGGACGCATTATCCTGATCGATAAGGACGCGGTTGATATCACCAATATCAATCGCCAGATTCATGCGCTCACTACGACGGTTGGCCAGAAAAAGGCGGATTTGATGGTGGAACGGGTCAAGCTGATCAATCCGGAATGCGAAGCGATTGCGCTCAACATGTTCTATACCGAAGAAACGTACGAGGAATTGTTCAAATACAACCCGGATTATATCCTTGACGCATCAGATACGATTCATTACAAAATCCATCTGATCAAGGAATGTCTTGCCCGTAAAATCCCGATGATTTCGAGCATGGGCGCGGCGAACAAGATGGACCCGACCAAATTCCAGGTCGCGGACATCTCCAAGACGACGATGGACCCGATCGCCCGTGTCATCCGCCAGAGATTGCGCAAGGATGGCATCAAAAAAGGCGTTAAGGTCGTATTCTCGACCGAGGAACCGATGAAGCCGCGGCAGGATGTGACGGATAAAATCGTCCCCGAGAACGCGCCCGAGATCCGGAAGGCGAAGCAGCCGCCGGCGAGCAACGCGTTCGTGCCGCCGGTGGCAGGACTGATTATGGTCAGTGTCGCCGTCCGTGAGCTGCTGGAAGCCGGAGGGGTCAAGATTTAAGAAGCTGAATAAGCTGCCCAAGCGAGGGCGGGCGCCGAATATCGGCGGCCCGCTCTTTTTTTGCCGGAAGATAAGACAGATATAGCGTTCGTTTCCCAACTGTGCTACAATGAAACTCCTTTTTGTGCGAGCATGGCGGCGGAGCTGTGGGTTCCTTCAGCCGGTTTTGCCTTACATGGACAAGGGGAATTTCCCCGATATTACTTTTAGGAGGTAACTGAAATTGGAGGACAACTTTCAAAGTGCCTATCAAGAGGAACAAGAGAGGCTCAACACGGCGCTCGCCGAGATTGACCGGCAGCTGGAAACGCTGAGGAACACACCGGTGTACACCGGAAATGATTACACAGAGCAGATTCTGGAGGATTCGAGGGAGCAAAGACGCGGAAATCTGGCCAAGCTGCGGCAGGAGCCCTATTTCGGGCGGCTGGACTTTGCAGAAAGCGGCGATGGGGTGCGCAGGGAACTCTATATCGGCAAGATCGGCGTAGACCGCGAGCAGGTCAGCGACCGTCCGCTCGTTATTGATTGGCGGGCGCCGGTAGCAAGCCTGTTCTATTCGTTCACAGGGGGAACGGAGGCAACCTCCTACGAATCGCCGGAGGGGCTTATCGAAGGGCTGGTCTATCTCAAGCGCAACGTCGTGATCCGCAAGCGGATTCTGGAACGGGTGGCGGACACTTACGACCGCGAGGGCGACGGTCCGGCGGTATCGGATGAATTTCTGGTCTACCGGCTGGGCGAGAATAAGGATAACCGGCTGAGGGACATCGTATCGACCATCCAGGAAGAGCAGGACCGCATTATCCGGGCGGCAAAAAACACGGCGCTCATCATCCAGGGCGTGGCCGGCAGCGGCAAGACGACAGTGGCGCTGCATCGGCTCGCTTTTTTGCTGTACCAATACAAAGAGCAGGTGTCGGCGGAGCGGATGATTATTTTTGCCCCGAACCGGATGTTTCTGGACTATATTTCCGATGTATTGCCCGAGCTCGGGGTCGGCAATATTCAGCAGAGCACCTTTGCGGATTGGGCGGCTGGCATACTCGGCCTGGAGCTGCCGCAACAAAGCGTCATGGAGACGCTGAACCGCTGGTTCGAGGCGCCGGGCGGCATGCCGGAGATCACGGATGAGACTTCGGAGCGCTTCAAGGGCGGGACGAAGCTGATAGGTATTATTGAAGACGCGGTGCGGCGGCTGGAATCGGGTTCGGTTCCCGGCGGCGACTTCACTCCGTGGGAGGGAGCCGTCTTGCCCCGCAGAACGATTCTCCGGTGGCATAATGAAGAATACGCTCCCTATCCGCCTGCCAAGCGCAAGGAACGGGTGATGGCCCGAATTCACCGCTGGATCGAAATGGAATTGAAGAAAAGCCCTTCCGCCGCCGCGCTGAAAGACCGGAAGAAAAAAGGGGCGCAGCGCGAGAAGGCTTATGGCGCGAAATGGCCCAAATACGACCCGCTGGCAATCTACAAGCAGATTTTTCGCGCCGTGAAGACGCCTGCGGACTGGCCGGCTGAAGCGCCCGAAGCCCTTCCCGCCGCTGTGCTGAAGGAGACGCGAAGCCAGTTAAAGAAGGGCGTAGTGCTGGAGGAGGATTTGCCTCCGCTGCTCTATATTCATTATTTGCTGAACGGGGATGAGGGCGTGCAGAAATTCGACCACATCGTCATCGACGAGGCGCAGGATTTCTCGCCGTTCCAGATTGCGGTGCTCGATCTGTACGTGCGGGGCCACTCTTTTACCATTCTCGGCGATTTGTCCCAGGGCATTCATGCCTATAAAGGGGTGCATGACTGGAAAGAGATGCAATCCCTGTTCGCGCCGGAGCATACGTCCTACCACGCGCTTACGAGAAGCTACCGCTCCACCATGGAAATTATTGATTTCGCCAACGGGATACTGTCGGCCGGAGTACACAGCGAACTGCTTGCCGTTCCGGTGTTCCGCAGCGGCAGCCCTGTCCGGCTGATTCCATACGGTGAACAACGGGAGAGCGACCTCCGGGCCGCGCTTGCCAATTTGTCTGGCAGAGACTATCGGACGGTAGCGGTCCTGACCCGGACACTCGCGGACGCCGCGCATCTGTATGAGAATCTCTCGGAGCATTTCGACGACATCCATCTCATCGACGGAGGGATGACGGAATACCAGGGCGGGCTCTCGGTGCTGCCGCTTTATTTGTCCAAGGGACTGGAGTTCGACGCTGTAATCGTAGCCGATGCCGACCTGGATTCCTACGGGGAAACGGCATGGGATGCGAAGCTGCTGTATGTAGGCTGCACCCGGGCGCTGCATGAGCTATGGCTTATGCATAACGGCAGACTGCCGGACTATCTGCGCCAAGCGTCGGAGACCGCCGAGACGGCGTCCGGATGGCCGGACGTTTCAGGCGAACCCGATAGCAAGTAAAATGGAAGAATGAATCGCAAGGCGGCCTGGAACTATGTTTCCGGGCTGCCTCATCATGCGAACGGACAGGCTAGCAGAGTGACTTTTGTTTACTGTGGGACCCGCGAGAATTTTTACAAGGAACTGAAAACTTACTTGTTTGGATAAAAGAGAGTCGCCCTTCCAATTAGGAAGGCGACTTTCTTCCATATACTCACTCCACCGCACATGTATACAGTTCTCGGCCTTGGCCGCAAGGAAGCGATACGCTTTGACGCAGCTATGATCTCTGCCGCATGAAATGGTATGATAGAGGAATACAGCTTACAGCAAGGAGTGTAGACATGGATTTGTTCACTTTCGGGGAGGAGACCGGTGACGGCCGCCTGCTGGCGGACCGCATGCGGCCGGAGACGCTCGATGAATATATAGGCCAGGAGCATATTGTGGGCAAAGGGAAGCTGTTGCGCCGAGCGATTGAGGCCGACCAGGTGTCGTCCATTCTGCTGTACGGTCCTCCGGGCTGCGGCAAAACGACGCTCGCACATATTATCTCCCGTCAGACGAAGGGAGAGTTCGTACGGCTGAACGCGGTGGAAGCTTCGGTCAAGGACGTACGGGAAGTCATTGAACGGGCGCAAAACGCGAAAGCCCTGTACGGCGCCAAGACGATCCTGTTTCTGGACGAGGTGCACCGGTTCAACAGCTCGCGCCAGGATGCGCTTCTTCCAGCGGTGGAGAAGGGAACCATCATCTTCATTGGCGCGACTACCGAGAACCCGTTCCATTATGTGAACGGGGCCCTCATGAGCCGCTCCACGCTGTTCCAACTGGAGCCGCTGAACAGAATGCACAGCCTCACCGCGATGAGGCGGGCGCTGGCGGAACAGGAGAAGGGGCTCGGCTTTATGGATCTCCGTGCGGACGAGGCTGCGTTGGAGCACATCGCGGCGATGGCGAATGGCGATATCCGGCGGGCGCTGAATGCGCTGGAGCTTGCCGCGCTGACGACGCCGCCGGACAGCGGGGGCGCCGTGCATATTACGCTGGAGGTGGCCGAGGACTCGATCCGCCGTCCAACCGTCAAAGCGGACGAGTCGACGCAGTACGACGTCCTCTCCGCCTTTCACAAGAGCATCCGAGGCTCCAGCGACGCCGCCCTGTTCTGGTTCCTCTATGCCGTGGAGAAGCTCGGGATGGACCCGATCGTCTTCATCCGCCGCCTGATTGCCGCTGCGAGCGAGGATATCGGGCTGGCGAACCCGCAGGCGATGGTACAGGCGGTCAGCGCGCTGGAGGCATACCGCAACAACGGCTGGCCGGAGGCGAAGCTCAACATCGCCCAGGCGATTCTGTTCGCGGTTGAGAGCCCGAAGTCCAATGCCGTGTACATGGCGATTTCCCGGGCGATGTCGGCGATCGACGAGCTGAAATCGGCCGAAGTGCCGATGCATTTGCGGGATACGCATTACAAGGGCTCTACCGCTTTGGGGCATGGCGGTTACAAATATCCGCATGATTTCCCCGGCCATTATGTGAAGCAGGAGTACTTGCCGGGGGCGATTTCACGGCGGGTCTTTTACCAGGCGACCGAGCAGGGCAATGAAGTGAAGATCCGCCATAACCAGGTGCTCCGGCGGGAACAGTGAGAGGCGAATTTGGTTGGTGCAGCAAAAAAGAGCCTTTGCCCGGCGCGCCGTCCGGCACGCTCTTGCAAAGGCTCCCGTTGCTGAAGGCTTCCCGCCTGAGAAGCGCACGGCCTCCCCGCTTAAGCCCAAGGGGGGTTAGTGCGGCAGCGGCACAACCTTCTCGGCGTATTCAATCGTTCCGCCGCCAAGGCAGACCTCGCCGTCATAGAAGACGACGGCCTGTCCGGGCGTAATCGCCTTCTGCGGGGAATCGAAGGCGACATGCAGCGTGCCGTCTTCGCGATTCGTCAGCGTAACGCCTTGATCCGGCTGGCGGTACCGGAACTTGGCCGTGCAGCGTAGCGGCTCATTGCCCGGGCCGCGCCCGTTAATCCAGTTCACGCCGGAAGCGACAAGCCCTGTCGAATACAAGCTATGATGCTTGTCTCCCTGCACGACATACAGAATGTTGCGGGAGAG
>NZ_ASSC01000413.1 GCF_000520735.1 Paenibacillus forsythiae T98 | reverse complement strand
GTCACGGACGGCGTAGCCGATGGCGTCACGGACGGTGTTGGCGAAGCGAGCTTATGATTGGTGATCGACAGTACAAGATTCGCTCCTGAACCAACGGTCACCGGACGCTCGGCAGTACCCGGAGCATAGCCTTCGGGAGCCTTGGTTTCCACCAATACGTAGCTTCCGGACAATATGCCGTTAAATTGAAGTGTACCGTCCGCTTCTGTCGTCTTTGTTCCAATCAACAAGCGTTCGCTTCCGTTCAGACGATACAAATTAAAGGTCGCTCCGGCGAGAAGCTTCGTCTGATCGCTCTCGTCAAGCTTCTTGACCGTCAGCACGCTTCTTGAGCCGCTGCCGGTTCCCGAACCGCTGGACACGCCGACGATAATCTCCTTCGACGTCTCCTTCGTTACTTCCACCACATTATTGCCGCTGAGCGTTACAGCATTCGTTACCGCTTCTCCGCTGCTGGCCGCGATCAGCGACTGATACTCCAGAATATACGCGGATTTAATGTCGCTTGTGAAGCTTAAGACGAATGTCTGCTTGCCTTCATTCGTTGTGGTGATGTCCAGGGTATAATCCGTCCCCTTTACAAGCTCCGGACCGGCTTTGGTCACCGTGCCGTTCTCGGCAACGGACGTAGGATACAAATGGAATGAATCGGTCAGCAGCATTTGATTCGCGCTTCCGATATCCGTTAGCTTCGCATCCTTGATGAAAGATTGAGTCCGGTTGATATGAATCGTCCAATTAATCTTGTCGCCGGCCTGGGCTCCGTTCTTGACGACATATTCTCCGCCAAAAGGAATCGTAACCTCGCCGGTCAGATCTCCCGATACCTTCTTATCCCCGTCATAGATTCTTGCCGTATTATAGGCTTTGGCATTATCGATAAGCTGTCCGTCCAGAGTCGTCTTAAACTCGACGTAAAAAGGATAATTGACCGGGTCCTTCAGCTTCACTCTCAGCACATTGTCGCTGCCGAGTGTAACCTCATGGTCCACGTTCAGGTCAGCCATTTTCCAGGTCAGGCCATTCGGCCATAAATACAGCTGTTTGATCTTCACCGATCCGGGAACCAGCTTCTGCGGCGCCTCTATGGCGTCAACAATCTCCGCATTTTGCCGCGGTTTGCCATTATAGTTGGCTCCGATCGACCAGGTGATTTCCTTGGATGCCGCATTGTACTGTCCATATTTGAATCCGTTGTTCTTGACCTCGACCCGGGGATTGAATACAGCCTTGGCCGAGGCGGTCCCGCCGTCCCAGGCAACGGTTGCCGTATTGTAGAATTTGTCCCCGCCGTCCTTAATGCCGTAATAGTCAAACCGCAGCTTGTAGCTGATCGTATATTCTCCGGTAATCGGCTTCTTGAAAGTTAAGGTGAAGCCTTTCCCTTGCACGACTGGCTGAACGTACTCCAGAGTATACTCCGAAGCGGCCAGCGCGGTGCCCGAAGCGTTGCGGACTACAAGGGACTCCGGAATAAACGTAAGGCCGCCGGAAGGAAAAGTATCCTTGACGACAACGTCGCTCATCGGATAGTTGTCCTCGTTAATCGTGATTTTCCAGTCTGTGATTTTATTGCGGTAATCGGCTCCGGCGGCATCGACCGTTTTAGTTATAATGACGGGATGAATATCTCTATTGTATTCCGCTTTATATGTGCCGGAGGTTACCGTGTTAAAAATCCGTTTCGAATCAAACAGACGACCTTTGTTCCTGCTCTTGTATTCGATAAAATAAGGCGTCGTCACATCCTGCGAAAACCGCAGCTCAAACCCGGTCTTTCCGTTATTGTTGCCGGGCGGGGAAGGCGGTTGGGTTACCGGCGCAAGCGTATAATCCGTTCCTTCCGCCAGCTGCGTGCCAACCGTTGCCTTTCCATCGGAATCCACGCTTACATTGTAGACTTTAACGGAGCCGGAGACCAACTCTTGACTGTCATTGAACAGATCCTTGAGCACGGCCTCGCTCTGCGGTATCTTTCCGTAGTTGTAATTGTATTCGATTCCCCAGGCGAGCGTCTGGGTGGAAGGCTCGTATCCCAACGAATACTTCTGCAGGCTCGGCGCGCGCTTAATGTCAACAGTTGCCGTAGCCGTCACCGGTGACCGATTGTCGCCGGAGAAGGACGCCGTATTCGTAAATTTCGTTTTGCTTAAGTCCGTAATCGCTGTGGAGAACACCAGACGGTATGCGCCTGTGATCGGGGAATCGGCAAACTTCAGCTTCAGCGCCCCGTCCTGAACGGCCAGCGTATATTTTGCGGAATCTACGAGAGCGCCTTGGCTCGCCGTTCCATCCAACTGGACGTCAAGCTGGTAGACAGCGGCAGTCGCCGTATCCGCGGTCAAGCCCGCCGGAATGGGATCGCTCAGCTCCGCGCCATAGACGGAATCCAGTGTCTTGTTCACATCGACCGACCACGCAATGCTCTGCGCGTTGTAGCCCTCCGGCGTCCCTTTCTTCTCGATAGTGGAGGCGACATTCGGCTTGAACCGCAGGGTGACGACCTGTGTATCCCCGTTGACCGGGAACAGAATCTCCTGAACCGTACTTCCTTTGATCACCTCTTTATCGAACTTGGTGCGGAGGCTCAGCGTTCCATGGACATTGTCATGGCTTTCAATAAAGCTGTTGAAGGTCATGACGACAAGATGGTTATCCTTGTTCACGGTAAAGCTGCCCACATCCCCTTCATCCGAGGCCAGCGGGCCGCCAACATCGTTGTACAGCTTGAACTGGTCGGGAAGATGGAAAGTAAACGTATCCCCGGCCTTGTAGCTATGCCCATCCGGCAAGGTCCATGTATAATTCAGCGTTACTTCAGAGCCCTGCTCGTACACGTCGCCTGTAACCGTCTCTCCGCCGGGGCCATAGACCGCCATTGAAACGCTGGTGATGATATCTGTGTCGCTCTCGATAGCACCCGCCTTCACTTCAGTTGTGAACCCGAGCCCATAGCTGTATTGGGCAACCAGCAGCAGGATCACGAGCCACATAGCGATTCTTTTCCTAATCAATTTCCGCAACGTCATCCTTTATTCCCCTCTCCCATGTCAATTGACGGTAAATACCGCTGTTCAAATCTATATAAATTGGATTGCCCGTTAACCAGGGGAATTGTCCATAACAATAAGTACAGCCATAATGGCTGCAAAAGAACCATTTATCCCGTTTTGCGCGCTTATGTAAGCTGACGCCCGTCTATCCTTTAGCTCCCGATGCCGGAGGCGCTTGCGCCTGTCTGCCGCAGCTGCCATCCTCCTGTCTTGACGATCCGGCGCTCCAAAAATACTATGTATGGCATGGTGTACGGTACCGGGGAGCGGCGGTACCACATATCCCTAATCTGTATTACCCACTTTTTCGCTTTCGATCTAGGTTTTTTTGTCTTCTGAAGAAAGAATAATTTGGTCGGCCTTGTTCATGGGACGATTCGGGGGTTCAGACCATCAGGAAGATCGTTCGCTGTAAGGAATAGAATAAGTCTACTATAGAGAACCAAATCTGCACAAGAGGTCCGGGCGTGGTAAATGGTGGGAGGCTGGCGTGGAGAGCGAAGGAATAGCTTGTTATATAGAAAAACCGGACGCACTCCGAATGAATCGGATCGTACGCCCGGCTTAATCCTGTCTCTTATGAGTCTGTAATTCCGGTATTGTTACGCTTCGTAGACTTCCACGGAAGTCATCTTGTCGCGGCCCTGGAAGGCGTCGACGTATTCCATGCCTTTTACAACCTTGCCGAATACGGTGTGCTGGCCGTCAAGATGCGGCTGCGGAGCATAGCAGATGTAGAACTGGCTTCCGCCCGTATTGCGTCCGGCATGCGCCATAGCAAGCGTTCCGCGCTCGTGCTTGTTCGGGTTGATCTCGCAGTTGATCGTGTAGCCCGGGCCGCCGGCGCCGGTTCCGTTCGGACAGCCGCCTTGGGCCACGAAGCCCGGAATTACGCGGTGGAACACAAGACCGTTATAGAACCCGTCGTTTGCCAGCTTTTCAAAATTGGCTACGGTATTGGGAGCATCCTGATCGAACAGATCGAGCAGCACCTCGCCGCCGTTCTCAAGTGTGATTTTCGCTTGTTTTGCCATATATAAATACCCCTTTCTTCTTGGACAAAATGTGCAATACTTTTACAGTTTACTATGAAAGTCTTTCCAAAGCAAAGCAGATGAGGCCGCTTCTGATGCCCCAAGATGTCTTCCCCGGACGGGGGAGGCCAGCGCAAAAGCTATGGAGCGCTAACGAGCCGAGCCGGAAATTCAGGCAGTCACCGTCAGCCACGGCACGGCAAAAAGCCATCACGGCGCATGATGCGCATGATGGCCTGCCAG
>NZ_ASSC01000412.1 GCF_000520735.1 Paenibacillus forsythiae T98 | reverse complement strand
AGCCTCCTCAAGCAGCTTTCGCAGCTCATCCTCATGTCTTACATTGCCGTACCGTTTGATCGTGACACGCTGATTCTCGAATTGGTGTAAGACGGCCTGAACGACAGCTTCCGCCGTATCCCCCAAAGAATCCGAGCATATCGTAATGAAATGTGAAGGCTCATCCATGCTCTAATTGATTCCTCCGTTATCCTTGGGCTTCGGTATCGAGGAGAAGCTTTACGATGGAAGTCTTGGTCAGCCGTCCTACCACATCCAGCTTTCCAATGGCTTCTTCTCCCTCACAGGGAACGACTACCGGCAAACTGTCTACCTCGTGAAAAATCATTTTGTGCGCGGCGTCCAGCACCGTGTCGTCCGGTCCGACCGTAACGAGCTTTGGCTGGCGCGTCATCACCATGCTGACGGGAATGGATGCGGCTCCGGGATTGCCAAGAGTCACCTTCAGGAAATCCTTGCGGGAGGCGACCCCGGTCAGCTTGCCGTCCGCGTCGCAAATGATGAGTGTGCCGACATCCTGAAGGAACAGCGTAACAACCGCGTCGTGAACCGTTGTCGTCTCCCGGATAATGATGGGCACGCTTTGAATATCCTTGACTTTCGTTTCCTGCAGCAGATAGCCGCCGCCAAGACCTCTGGACGATTTCCCTCCCGGGAAATAGCCGACCTTCGGCTTGGCGTCGATGTAGTCGAGCATAACGAGCAGCGACAGGTCCGCGCGGATGGTCGGGCGGCTGAGCCGCAAAGCTTCGGCAATCTGCTCGCCGGTGATTGGAGCGTTCTTTTTAACAATGTCGATAATTTGTAGTTGCCGGGAAGTTAGTTCGATTGCAAATCCCTCCACTGTCCTGATGCAAGAAAGCGATTCCTTCTGTCAGGAAAAGGGCCGCCGGATTGGATGCCCCCTTTCCCAAAGGCGTCATGTCTGGAAGAATAATCCCTTTCGTTGCTTATATAATACATAATATTAATGCATGTTGCAATATATAATACGTACTATTTTAGATTTTTTTATGAAAAATGAGTTATATAACTGAAATTAATCCTCGTTTTTGAGCTTTTGATGCATACGGAAGCCCTGCCCCACAGCAGCTGTCCCGGGAGAACGTCTGTTGACAAACGAACCGGGAGCGAATCTGGCGAGCAGCTGCTTCAAGGCTTGCGCGTTGACAAGCATCGTTCCGCTTATGATAGTTATTACACCCAGCAAGGTTATCCATGAAACTGCTTCGCCATAAAAAAGGACGCCCACTCCGACCGCGATCGGCGGGGACACATAGAGCCAGGTGGACGGGAAGATCGGGTTCGTCCTGGCAACGAGCCAGTAGTACAGGCTGTGGCCGACCATGGAACCGATGACCGTCAGATAGAGAAAGGAGCCTGCGGCCTTCCAGGAGAGAAGGAAACCGATGCTTGGCCGCTCCGCGAACAGGGAGAGCAGGAGCATCAGCGCCCCGCCGTAAATCATCTGCGCCGCGTTCAGCGCGATGGGGTGAACCTCCGGAAGACGGGCGGTGACGGTCCGGGTATACAGGGTGCCCGAAGCATAGGCCCATTCCCCGATCAGAATGACGGCGCATCCGGCAAGCCAGAGCGGGGAGACGCTGACGGACAGACTGGGCAGGACGAGCAGCAGGACGCCCGCGAATCCGACGAGGCAGCCGAGGAGGGAAAGATCGGATGCTTTTTTGCGCAGGATCGCCGATTGAAGCAGCAGAATCATGATCGGTCCGGTTGCGGAGAGCACGGCGGCCAGGCCGGACGCCACGTACTGCTCGGCCCAGTACAGCGCGGCGAAGGTTCCGAAGGTTAGCCCAAGCCCGGTCAGCGCCGTTTCTTTGCGCAGGAGCAGGGCGAAGGAGGCTTTACGTTTCCATGACATCCACAGCAGGAGCAGCGCTCCCGCAGTGAAAAACCGCAGTCCTGCGGAGAAAAAGGGAGGGGCTCCGGCGTCCACGCCGATTTTAATGGCCAGGAAGGTGGTGCCGAAGATGAGACATACGAGGCTGTAAGCCAAAATAATCATGTTCAATTGCTCCTTTGTCGCTATGTATTTTCATCCCATCATATCGGGCTAAAGACAGAACAGATGGAACAGGACAGAACAGACGGGCGGGAAATGAGGTACAATGAATGGCACAGGGATTATACGGGAAGGGATGGAAGAATGAACAAGATATCCGGCAACGAGCAGCATCCGCTGTTCCGGCAGGTCTATGAATATATGACCGCCCGGATCGACCGCGGCGAGTGGAGGGCGAATGACAAGCTGCCGTCGGTTCGGCTGCTGGCGGAGGAGCTCCGGATTCACCGGCTGACCGTCTTCAAAGCCTATCAGCGGCTGAAAGAGGACGGCAGGGTGTATGTCAGGGACAAGTCCGGCTACTACGTGGCGCCTGTGGCGGCGGCCGGGAAATGCGACAGTACGGAGACGGACCTCGGTTACCGGATGCGCAACCGGCTCTCGGACATTCAGCGGATGCCGGTCAAATACCAGTTCTCCCAGGCGCTGATCGACCCCAATTTGCTGCCGAATCTCTATTTGTCCGACTATGTGAAAGAGGTGTTCGACCGTTACCCGAAGGTGATGGGCACCTATTCCGGCGTGGAGGGCGATCACGAGCTGCGT
>NZ_ASSC01000411.1 GCF_000520735.1 Paenibacillus forsythiae T98 | reverse complement strand
TGTACTGTCCAAGTTCAAATAGGGGCTAAATAGATGTAACCCCACCATTGAGAATATCGTTTATTTTATCGTACTCATGAAACGACTCATTTAGTTCAATATTTGAACCTAAGATACTGATCTCATCTCGTAGGTAGTCAATTTTGCAGTGCTCATGAATGGACTTTATCGCATCAGTTATAGCTCCGCTAAACTGTTGATGGAATTTAGCTTCTCCAAGCCATAATACGGCTTTTCCGTTTTCTATTGAAAAATGCGCACAATCAAAGCCTTTAATTTGGTCTTTTGTTGAACTTCTGAGCCTGACTTTAGTTACAAATTTTTCTGACGGAAAGAAAATAGTCAAAATAATAAATAACAACAGTTCCCCATAATCACCTTTTGAGTTTTTATGTGCTTTTGATATCCTCTCCCAGGCTTTCCTTTGCATCTCACCGAAATCATCATCGTCTTTATATTTTTGTATTTCCTTCTTTGTCAACGCAAAGTGAACAACTGCTTCTCGGATAATTCGAACTAATTCGCTTTGCCTGTAATTTCCTTCCTCATAATTAAGAGTCATTCCAATTTTTTCAGTAATCACGTGTGAATGGCTTAAATTAAATTTGTATATAAGGTTTCGTGCACGAATAGTCAGTTGCTTCATGAAGACTCCCCCAATATTGGAAAGATACTGTAATTCATACTTCGACATAAAAAGTCATATTCCTTCAATTCCCATAACCCATATAGGAAGAACTTAGTAATGTTCATATAAAAGACAGAGTAGTTGTATCTAAGTACCTAGTTCTCACTCCTTGATCTAACTTAGACAAAAAAAGAAGCGGACAAGAGTCCACTTCATGTTATACGCCAATACATCCCTGATTAATTGTCCCTCCGCACTAACAGTGAACAGCACTCCACATGTGCAGGGTGCGTAAAATGGATAAGAATATAATGTATCAGTATTCGCCTAATATTATTACCCTTTAAGTTACCAAAGTTCCTACCTGGTAGGAATTCCTTGTTCCTTAGAGAATGTAATTTCTGAATTAATCCAATTTACATCTTTTGAATTATTTGAAAATTGGGAGGGGTAATCAATACCCTCCTGCTCCACCACCAATTACAGCCCCAATTCGCCCAGGTATATTATTGGTTCTTATATTGTTAGTATTAGTTTGTTGAACAAGAATTGGTAATGTAACTTGTAAATTAGAATTATAAAATTCAACATCATTATTGAATAACGATGAAAAGAATGCATCGTTCAGCAAATAATTAACGCCACCTGGTAATGGTATCCACCCCTTCTTTACAACCTCATACGCAATTAACCAGTGATCGCCGTATAGATCATCAACACTCAAATAACTCGCCCACAAAGTATCATCTAATCCATTAGGGATACTCCCATTCGCCCTCATGTCTAACGAAATGATTGCTACCAGGACATCATCAACCTTTGAAATTTCCTTTGCTGTTGAGCGAGTTATTTTTAAGTTAAGTGACTTTATTAACCATAACCCCCAGGATACTTCATATGCTTGATTCAGTTTTGAATTGTAGCTAATGATTGTATTAAGGGTGGATTCTATTTTTTTAGTGTCCAATTGATATCCTGATTGCTTATAAACTAATAATATTTCAGTGACGGCTGGCAGAACGCTTGCTTCAAACATTATGACATTCAATAATAGTGACTCATAAAGTGACCAATTATCTGAATGAACCAATATTTTTTTTAACATGGATAAAGCGTATTTAATAACATAGCTATCTTCGAATTTCTTTGCTAGTTGTATCATTCTATTTACGAATGTAATTAACTCAGTCCTCTGCTTCTTCGGTCTATTTGGAGTAAATTGAAAATCTCGAATCTCGGAAACCCACTCATATTCTAAGTTGTCGGGTAACTCTAGTATTTCTGTCTTTTCTGGATTTAGTTCTAATTCGAATTCTTTTGTTATTCTATGTAATTTCATTAAAGCATCTTGTGCATCTGCGTAGTTATCGAAAAAAAAGAAAAAATCATCAATGTATCTTATTCCTTTTAGTCTGGGAAATTCGCTCTTAAGCATTTGGTCCATAGCGCTTCCAATTATTTCAGAAAGAATTAAAGAAGAATCGGGACCAATCGGAATTCCAATTGTTTGTTGATCCTGAGTATTACGTACGTACTTATCTAGTTTATTTCCAAGCAGATTGTTATTATGTATATTTTGTTTTGCAATTGCTTTTCCATGATAAGCCCAAGGTATACTATGAGTATAAATTGTCGAATAGTACCTGGAGATATCTGTCTTTAGCATATATTTATAATTTGTAGAGCATTCTAAACGGTGTGATACTATATCACCGAATTCTGAAGCCCTTGTAAAAGCTCGCTTAGAACCTTTTAATACTAGTGGTGTTGTCAGTGAAAAACTCGACTTTTTTAGGAATCTCTTAATGTCCTGCCAATTATCAAAAACTTCTTTGAATAAAAGTAGTTGATTGTATGGATTTGGAATAGCTATCATTCTTCTTGCATGCTTTACTCTAGGTATTGAATGAAAACAACTTTTGCTTTTTTTATTCAAATTTGTTATGGAAGAAACAATGGAGTTGTAGGCGTTAGCCAGATCCTCAGTATTAAATCCTGGAACAACCTCGTTCGGAAAATACCCTGATTTTATTAATTTCCGCATTGTGAGACGAACTTGTTGTGCCATCCCTTAACCCCCAATTTAGTAAAAATAAATATTCGTTAATTACACCTAGCTTCTTAATTATCTCATACGGGATTCCTTTGGGAAATCATTCCCTCAATGAATACTCATAATAATTGTATCATTTTTTAGCATTCAAAAAGTTTCTAAACAAAAAGAGTACTATCCCAATTGCACGGCTCTCACTTAATGACAAACTTGAAATCATTCAAACTGGAAGCTATCAAAGACACAAGAGGGACCTAAGAAATATACCCATAATTTGCCGAAAATCTTCAAACTCTTTCCAGGTCATATTTAAATCTAAAAGGAGGGATAGTTCCCACCTTAACTACATCAATAAATCTCTCAATTCATCGTCCTTCCGCAACGTGAACAATTCTCCCCATCGCTTGAGTGTTCAGTCAATGTAAACTAACCTGTAGAATGAGCAGTGACGGTAAACTTGTAGTGGATTTTTATTTTTACTATCCTATCCCTAAAACTTCTATTTCCCCTCCTAAGAAAAAACGCCCCATAATCGGGGCGAAATAAGTTCAGCCTATCTTACCTGCTCTTTTCTTGACTGGCAGGAGTCTGTTAAGCGGCGAAGCCATCGCATGTTGCTCCTTCATGTCACTTTCTGCAAGATTTACATATCGTTTGGTCATAGTGAGGTCTGTGTGTCCTAAAGACCGTTGTAGAGCCAAGGCGTTGCCGCCCCCTCGAAGGAATCCGATTGCATATGAGTGACGGAGGTCATAAGGGATGATTTTAACCCCTATCTGCTTCGAGTACATTTCCATACGATCTCCCCATGTATGCCGTGTTAGGAAACGGCCTTCATTCGTACAGAATATTGGCGTTCCTCTCTTCCATTCCTTCGGTCGACTTGCAATTAGTTCACTTATGGCTTTAGCAGTCTGAGGGCTTATATTGAGCGTTCTAGAAACCCGTGTCTTGGCGTTCTCTGCTCTTACGTATAGTTCGCTTGCTCTTCCATTGAAATCGTCAGGAAGCAACGAGAACGCCTCTTTGGGGCGGATTCCAGTATCAAGCGTGAGAATGATTAAAGCGAAGTCTCTGAGTCCTGCATACGTCTTTTTATCAGGTGCGTTGATAAGGGCTATTAAGGTCTCCTCGCCGTGTTGTACCACCCTACCCTCTGCTTTACGCTTTTTAAAGCCTTGTAATGGATTCTGATTGAATAGCCCTGTCTTATCCACGCACCAATCATAGAAGGCTCGTAAATAGACCAGTCGATTGTTATAGGTTGCAGGTTTGATATTCTCTGCGAAGTATTCACAGAGCCACTTTTCCAACTGGTGGGGCTGACAACCGAAAGCATTAGGGTATTTATTATAGAATTGATTCACATGCCGCTTATAATCATCGAGCGTATGTTTACTAAGCCCCTGTGCTTTTTTCCATGACATGAACTGTTCTAGTGTTTCCTCCAACGTAGTGGGTATGTGTTCACTGATTCTTAATACTCTTGCTCTCGCCATGTTGTACATGACTCCTTTCGTTTCGTCCTACTGTAATAATCATTTCAAGTAGGTACATCGTTGCGAAAGAAGCCGAGAGTTTTTGATGAATCCTGTGTGTAACAAAAAAAGCCCTAATGTGGCTTTTAACCACACAGGACTCCTTATGTATTCTGGTTAGATACCACCTATACAAAGTGGTAAAACCTATGTATGCCGAGGACGGGGGTCGAACCCGTACGGTAGTCACCTACCGCAGGATTTTAAGTCCTGTGCGTCTGCCAATTCCGCCACCCCGGCAAGGGTAAAATGACATACATGCGCGTGACGCGACAAGATATATAATATCATGATTCCGGATATCGCGCAATCTAATTTTCATCTTTGTTTTTTCGGTGCATCAGCTTTTCTGCAATTGAATGGAACAATAGCCCGCACCGGCACCTTACCGGATACGGGCATTGCCCTTGCTCTTAATTAACGGCGTTCGCCGCTTCTGTTTCTCATGCCCACCAGACCGAACAGGCCCAGCAGACCAAGCCATCCCCAGTTGGAGTAGTTCGTGCGGGGCGCCGTGTTGGCAGCTCGGTATGTTCCGGTACGCGTAGTGCCCAGCGGAGTAACGGTCCCGTCTGTGCGGCCGTTAATCGTATTGTCGTTGGTGTAAGTCGTACCAGTGCCTGTAGGATACACTGTCCGGTTAGCGGTCATTTCAGTACCGCTAATCGTTACGCTTCTTTCTGCGGCTGCGGATACATGGTCCGCATAACCTGCACCCATCAGACTCATCGATACAACAGCGCTGCAAGCAAGGCTAGCCATCAGCTTCTTTTTCAAAGGTGTGTCCCTCCTGTTAAGTTAGTCGCTGTTAGCTTCTCCCCATTGCCCCCGCTCTATGCAGAGCCTGTGAATTATTCATCCGTTGCCGGGAACACTAATCTTGGGAAAGGTGGGATCAACCATGGACATACACAGCGACAGTTACAGAATTGCAGCTCTAAAGGAGCGGGACGATGCTATCGAGATTATTCGCAGCGCCGAAGCCAGCATCGCGCAATTGACGGGCAGCCCCGTTACGCTGATCGCCTATGAGAAGAACGAAGGGCGGGAACGTTAACCCCGAACCCGGGCCGTACAGGTTGCATAAGCATCCTGTTGCCGAATCTGGACAGACGGGCGCGGACTGTCATCCGGGCAGTTCGTTAGCCCCGCTTTCATCCGGGATACACATCGATAATGCAATCCAGTCCGATCCATTTCCATTCATCCGCCCATTGCAGCTTGATTTCACGCGTGTGGGCGTGAATGGACGTAACGAATCCGCTCAGTCTTACATCCTCAAAAGAACCGAACAGAACAACGGTTACCCGGACATGCTCCCTCAGTGACAGCATGAGCATTCTCTCCATCTCTTCCTGCTTCTGGTCATCAAGCACCGGCTGTTGCCGGCGCAGCATCTCCTTCCGATCCTCCAGAATCCGGCTCTTGTGCTCAGGCAGCATCATGCGGCTGCTCTCCCATAACCCGTTTCCCTCCAGCTTCTTGCCCAAAGGGATTCGCCTCCTTTTTCAGAAAAAATTTTTGCACCCGAAAAACAGGAACGTATGTTTGTATTATATCCGCTTTCCGGCTCTTTAATCAACAAGGAAAAAATAACAGCGAAAAAGGCGCTGACAGCTTCCGCCGCTCTCGCGCCTTCCCGTTCGTACGGTTGATCCGGAGTCTATTTGCTGTTCTTCATATCCGGCAACCCGACCGCTTCTTTAGCCTCATTAAGCTTGGAGATACCGTACAGCATAACAATGTCCGCATTTTTATTCATCTGATCGAACTGCTCGGCGGTTACACCCGGCGAATCGGCGCTTTCTGAGGCTTCCTTTTTGATCTCGTAGGCTTTTTGGAAAGAGTCCTTGGCTTCAAGCAACAGCTTCTCGACATCATCCGGCAGTCCAGACGAAATCTCTATGTCATCAGCCTTGTCCGATAAATCGGATGCGGTGTCCTGAAACTTCTGGAGGGCCTTCTCCAGCTCACCAGCCGCCAATGTGCCTCCGGAATAGGAAGCGAGCGCTTTATTAAAATCATCCAGGGACGATTTCGCACTCTGGTCGAGTGTCGACACCTCGTCGTACAATTGCTGAACGCTCTCCTGCACTTCTTCATGGGTCAATGCAGACGGCGTTCCTCCGCTGCAGGCGCCAAGCAGTACAAGTGATATCACGGCGCCCGCCAGTAAGGCTGTTCTCATGTATACTATCCCTCCTGTTAAAAGGATAGAAAAAATTGTCGAAATGCGCAACTGAAAAAAGTAGGAATCATCTGTGACGGATTGCCCGAATGAATTATAATGAAATATACCTTTATGAAAGGAGATTAAAGTGCGTAGACGAAAGCGAACACGAAAGTCACCGACCCATCTTCTGGTCATGATTTTACTGCTTCTGCTGCTGTCTTACCTGGCTGAGAGAAACGGCTGGAACTTCGAGGACTCTCCTTCTTCCGATTCGGAGGTGGTGCGGCTGATCTTCCCGGCAGACGAATACCCGGAGACAGCAGAGCATATCGAGGAGGCCATTGATCAGGGTGAGTCCAGAATATGTACGATTGACCGCAGCGGAGCCGAAGAGAACCGCAAGGAATCCTTAAAAGGCGTCCCTTCCAAAAAGAGCTACGACCGCGATGAATGGCCTATGGCTATGTGCAAGGAAGGCGGAGCGGGGGCGGACATCGCATACATATCGCCGGCGGACAACCGGGGTGCAGGCAGTTGGGTCGGCAATCAGCTGGAGCAGTACCCGGATGGAACACGGGTCGAATTCATCATCAAATAGCAAATAACATAGCCCCTCCAAGCCAAGCTTGAAGGGGCTGCACCGGTTATTGCTGTTAGAACAAACAGGCTTTAGTGATAATAACAAGAAGGATGAAGAGAACCAGGATCGCTCCTGTCGAAGTCCAAGGGCCTACCGGGCCATAACCCGCTCCGCCAACATCACCGCAACCGCAATCAGCACCCATGATCGAAAACCTCCTCTGCAATTGAATACAACATAAGATATGTCAAAGGAAAATATAACGTATGGGCAAAACGGAAATGAACTCTACGGATGCTTGACCATCTACTTGTTCTTGGCATACAGCCAGTTGTAGTAGCTTGCATGCTTCATTTCGTCGGTCATTATTTCGAATATCCAATCCCGATACCGGGGATTAATATGCAGATAGAGAGTGCGGTATTTTTCAAAAGCCTTTAATTCGCCGAGCAAAGCCGTTTCAATCCCCGCCAGATAGCTGGACGGCAGTTGTTCTGAAGCTTCTTCGGTCACAGCGGGAGCCTTGCCGGTTAATTGGGTATACAAGGCTCTGAACATGGCCCGGTGCTTCCTCTCGTCATCACGGATGCCTGTTATGATCTCTTTCTCTTGCGAAGTAGGGGCAAGCTTGATGAGAAAATCATAGAACAGTTCATCATTTCGCTCCCCTTGAATGGACTGCTCGATTAGTTGAAGCACCATATCGTCGTTGCGATAAAACGACCAGTTGACCGATACGGGCCGGGGAATAGCATAGGGTTGATAATACATTTCGAACCAACACCGCCTTATTAAAGGTTTAATCACGGTTACAGGGTATTCACCCATACACCGGCGAGTGCCTAATTCACCATAATGACACGGCAAGAAGGCCAACCGGCCATTTCCGGTCGACCTGAATACCCAGGACGATTCAACCCTTAAGTGAGGGGCGATTCAATCAATGTTGCAAAATTGAACGGGTGGGTGTGACCATCGTTTAATGTGGTTCGGCCTGTTACAAAGTGGACGTGTTTGCCATTTCCGACCGGAATAGCCGGTCCCGTTCTAATTCTTCTCAGATTATGAAAATGGTCCAGGAAATCCGTTCTTTCGAGATCAATTTCATGGACATGACTGTTTCCCACCCGAATAGCCTGCCCTGTAACGCCTGCAAAGCGATGGTTGTGCCGATCCGCGCCTTCTTCAGCCAGCTTCGTGCTGCCTTCAAATTCATGGACGTGTCTTTGTGCCTGTCTTGCTTTCTTCTTTACGGCCGGTCTTTTCTTCTGCATCTGCCGCGTGCCTCCTCCTTAAAATTATGCGAATCACAACATTCTATTAAGGCAGGCTTAGGTAGGTACTGGGCGGGTATCGTGGATACCCGGTTTTCAGCAGCTTCTGGTTCTATCCCCCGTTTATCATCTTCGGCGGCCGTCGCCGCGCGCAATCGCGAAAAAAATAAGCAGCGCCAGAATAGCGCCGACAATCGACGGCACAACATAAAATCCTCCTATGACCGGCCCACGAGCGCCAAGCAACTCCGTTCCCAGCCAAGATCCGACGAAACCGGCAACGATATTGCCGGCAATCCCCCCGGGCACGTCCCGGCCAATCAGATTGCCGCTTAACCAGCCGATCAGTCCGCCGATAATCAATATCCAGATAAGATCCATTCGGTTCCCCCCTTTCAAGCCGTTTGTTCAAAGTATGTTTGGAGCGGGAATAAGTGAAAATCCGGCAGCATGCCGTACACTTGCAGGTTGCCAAGCCAAGAGGCTGTTGGCCAGAAAGACGCGGGGCGCGGTGGTGAGAAGGCAGGCTGCAGACAGAATGGGATCGCTCTATTAACACAAAGCTGCAAGCAAGCATAAATTGTGGTACAGAGGATGCGCCGAATATCCTTTTTGAAGAAAAAGCTTGGGGAGGAAGGGACAATCATGGCCCCTCTCGGAAAACGCAATAACAATCATTCAAGCTCCAAAAAGAAAACTACGGCTTCCGTGCTAAAGGAAAATAAAGGGCTTGAGTTAACCGTGGCCGCCCTGTTGCTGACCGGAAAGCTTAAAGTCGATTCCGTTCAGTTGTACACTGACGCTTCTCTCTTTGTCAGCCTGGTGGGCAGATACAAAAAACTGAGTGATCTAAGCGACAGCAATGTGGAAAAGCTGCTTAACTTCATGAATGATAACGGCAGCTTAACCCTGAACGATCTAATGGAAGCATTGAAAAAGAAAACAGGGAACAACAAATAATTTCACAAAGAAGGTGGGCAACCGAATGAGCAGCTTCGACGGAGAAAGTTTTGCCGGAAACATTCTTCTCATTATCGTTATTGCTTTGCTTATTTTTGGATCAACGGATATCGAGGACTTAACCGGCGCTCCGTCTTCATCCTGAACGAATCCTGCCGGACAAGGTACGGCCGAATGTCCTCATGGTTTTTGGCGATACGTAAATGTCTTCTTTCCCTTCAATTAGGCCATAGTCCTCGCACCGATAAGGGAAAGGCATATACTAGTGTAGAACCCAAAAGGAGGAGAACTCATGAGCAATTACCCGGTTAGTGCAATGTACACCTCTGCTACTGTAATCCTGGTGCTGTATATTCTGCTGGTCATTGTCCTTAAGACTTTTTAGGTCAGACTCCTTCATGAAAATGAGCCTACATCGCGTAGGCTCTTTTTACACTTAGGTGTACAATAAAGTAATAACTAGTAATTCGTAAAGGACAAGGGTTAAAATAAGCTCATCCTGGGCGCTGTATGGACTTCCAAACACACTGCGTTGTCCTCCTGGACGGGGAACGGCCAATGTTAATAATCCTCGTTCACAATGAACGATTCTCCCGACAAAAACTTGACCATCGATCGTCTCAATCCTTACATAACGGTTGACATGAGTGCGGCAAATATGATGCAGATGGTTTCTAAGGGACTTTAACGACTCAATTGAAGCGGGGTTGGCTTTAAACAGAACCTGTTGCTGATATCCGGCGGGTTGCAAGCTCATCGGTTGTCGCCTCCAATTTGTTATTCCTAATCAGCGTATGCACAGACAAAAATAATGTGTTGCCGGCCATGCAGGAGGAAGCGGTGACGATTCTCAGCTGCGCCAGTGGATTCGGCTAATATAAAGGAGATGATTCATGTTGCTTTTTGGAATTTTCCTCAATATCCTCGGACTTCTAATAATCGCGTTCGGTATATTTTCTATTCGCAAACCAACATTTGGCTGGTCATGGAGTGAAGGATGGAAAGTGAAGGGTGACTCGGAGCCAAGCGGCGCCTATATAGGCTCAATAAAGTTTGGTGGAGCAATCTCCATAATACTTGGCTCATTGTTGCTTATAGGCGGTATTCTTAACTTACTTTGCTGATTACTCAAGATAAACTGATTTTTAAATACATGGCGATGTTTTTTTCATAAAAATGTCTTTGTAAACTTGAAAAGATAAACAAGAGCCGTCCAATATGATTACATGGGTTGCTCCGTGATACCACGCCTTTTATAATTTACTATATATTTCTTGTTTTCCCTAAAATATTATCGCTTCATAGGAGGTGTTGAGTTGGATACTGCGAACATTGTGGCTATTACCCTGTTATTTGTTGCTACCACACTAAGTTGTATGACGGTATTTATAGCGAAGGCTCGTAAGAAATAAGTATAAGCTTAGAGCACCACATTTCGCGAAGACCAGCCGCGTGTATGATGCCGGTTGCCGCTGAGCCTTCTCCAGAACAGCCAGCAACCGGCTTGCGGCGTTCCAGGAGCTCACTTGAGCAATGGAACAATCACCTTTTCCATCCGCATACTCAATAAAAGGAGGTATGCACTGCTTAATATCTTTTTCCCCGTATAGGCTGGTACATGCGTTTGATTTTTGCATTTTTCTTTATGCTGTGTTTCCTGTAATCGGGACTGAGTATTCGAAGAATATTTGAATGCAAGCCCCTTCTCCAATCCGCCTGTAGACAGGTACGGCTTTGTCATCAGCTTTCAGTTGTCCACATATTACATGCTTGATGGCTCCTGCCTAGCAACGATGCCCTGATATTGTAGGATTTCGAAATTCAGGATTATATTTGGAGAGTGAGTATAGGGGATTGATCGGGCTCACCCGGGTTCGATTTACATGAGCGCGGCGATGCTTCTGTGTCGGGTAAGCGGAACAAAAACAAGCTGCGCTAATTGGAATAAACTTGCTAGCAGACGGAGTTTATTAGTAAAATGTATATAGTTGGAATTCCAAGCAAAGGAGGAGTACCGTGAAAAAACTCGAATATCGCTGTGTCAATATTGTCGGAGAGTTCAAGCATCTGTTCAAGTCTGACAAAGGCGAACTGAATCAAAAGGTCGAGGATTCTTTAAATGATTTGGGCCGCGATGGTTGGGAATTAGTTGCAGTTGAGGGAACCTGGTTTTACCTTAAAAGGGAAATTTGATCTGAATCAGCATGAAGAAAAGATGGAAGAGGCCAGTCTTCCATCTTAACCCGAAACTATGGATAATTACCAGATATTCTTATGAACGATTACCAGGATGCTACGCTCACCACTTGTCCCACATTCCCAACCTCACCCAGAGCGCCAACACCGACGGTTTCAGCATCAGGCACCGGTCCGTCCAGCAAGCATACCGCACAGGCTGCGCATGTCATACAAGCATTACAAGCTTGACATACACTGCAGCCGTTGCACCAGCCCCATTGAACTTCAGCATATTCAGGTTTAAACATTTGGTATCCTCCTTTCATTGCGTATTCAAGTACTCTCAGGTTCAAACAAATATATATTAACTTCCATGCCCTTCTGATCTCAGGCAGAAGGGATGGAGAGTACCTGGCTAACCTCTGCCGCTGCTGGCGGCAGGCTGCTGGGCTCCCTTCAATGGGAACCACCAGATCGGGAGGGAACGGGTACACATATTCGTCTGCATTTGTCTAGAAGTGCTGTACGAATTAACGATGTTGTTCACGGTGCGGAACAAATCCCGGCTTGTCTCGACCGATGACATCGTGTTCTCCCAAACTTGTTTGATACAAACAGGCTGAGGATCAGTGAAGTCAATGTCCCGGGACAATCTTTCGGCCATGCAGCCACCGCGGCAAGTCTGTGACTCTTCGCAGCCAATGCATGAGGAATGCTCCCCTAAGATCATGCTTTGAATGCAAAACTTGGCCTCTTTCGTACGCTGAAAAGCTTGCTCCAGGGTGTCATTGAATAAGTTTGCCGTTGATTGGGATGCGCTTAAGGGACAGAAGGAAACGTCTCCTTCGCAAGAAATGGCGAGTATATGATCTCCTCCCGGGCAGGGAACGGTCATAAATCCGGATAAATCCTTAAGGTCTTTCGGAAGGAAATGTGTGCCAAAGTAGTGGGGCTGATAACTGGCCGCAGCTTTCAGCATTTCCGCAAGCGCCCTGGTATAGATGCTATCCGTAATGTCCATACTCTGTGCCAACCCGATAGGCATGACCGGCACAGCTCTGAAAAAGGATGCTCCCCAATCATTGGCTTTTTGGGCAACCGAAAAGATCTCCCCAATGTTATCCGGCATGATAGACATGCCGATTCCGGTTCGGATGCGATACAGATCAAGAAGCTGAATCGTCTCTTCGATCCGTTTGCTGATATTGGCGAGTCCGCGAAAGTTATCCATCTTCTCCTCATCCGCATAATCGAGGGAAAGCCGGATGTAGGACAATTTTTGATACCTAGACAAACGTTCGGCTACTTTCTCATCGATCAGCACCCCATTGGAAAGAATGGAGAAACTGATTCCGAGCTTTTCGGTACAGTCCAGAATCTCATAAATATCGTTACGCAGAAAGGGCTCCCCGCCGGCGTAAATGACATGCCTGCAGCCCAGTCGATGCGCATCTGCCAATATCGTTCGAAGGAGAGGGAGAGCCAACACGTCCTTACCGTTCGTATTAGAGCGTGAACAACCGTTTACTCCACAATGACGGCAATCCAGATTACATTGTTTCGTCAATTCAATATTAAGGACCTGAAGCATCAGCAAGTCTCCTCCGTTCAATCTCATAATCGATAACCAGGATGTCGCTAAACATCCCATCGCAATAACATACAAAATTCCCCCTGCCGTCTTCACGGGTCAGAGCTACTGCTTCATCCTTCTGGATGGCAAATGTTTCGTGAACAGGACCTAGCGAAGGATCAACCTCGATTCTTGTATCACCTAACCGATAGTAAATGTCCAGCTCCGGATGTAGAGCTTTCACTTTCAGCAGCAAGCAGGTATTGTCCCCCATGGAAACCTCAGTCACCACAGGTTTAGCCGGCCGATGCCAAAATAATGTATTGTTCAAAGGTTCCTTCTGGCGGGGATCCACAAGCAGAACGCGGTATCTTCCGTATGCAGGTAAGGGAAGCTCGATATTGGCGACTCCTTTCGAAACTTCGACCGATGTGGAGCAGACCACCGACGGGTCTTCGGACGGGTCTATATAAAGAAGCTTCATCTGGAGGCTTACATTCAGGCGTACCGCTGTGCCATCGCTCTCATAGCTCTCTAATCCCAATTGAAGCCACCGGTGGGCCGGAGTGCAGCGGACCTCCCAATATACCTTGGTGTCGTATATCTTCACCGGGGCAGCAGAACGCTGTGCAGGCAGCCTGCTCATGTACGTGAAGACATCATCGAATCTCAGCAACGGAACATTCAAGGAAGCGCCAATTGAAACAGCAATTTCTGTGCGCCGGGTCAAAGATTTGTCCAGCAGATCGCGGAACTCGGCGGCTCCAATCTGCTTATCGACGGATTTAACAAGCGCAGCAAGTACGGACAGAATCGCAGCCGCAAAGGAGGTGCCGGAGAGGTGACAGAGCCCGTTCCCGTCCTTGCTCAAGCCCATTTGCCGAGCGACTGGCTCTGCCAAACGTCCGGGTATCAGGTAACCTGGAGCCAAAACATCCAGATCTCGGTTATAATTCGAATGCTCAGCCAACCCGGCTTGTTCGTAGGAGCCGCATGAGATCACCCGCTTCAAGGAAGCGGGAAACGTTGTTTGCTCCTTGAGGAAGTTGCCCGCCGGCGCGATAACAATTATTCCGCGCGAGACAGCTGCGGTTACAAGCATGGCCATTCTTGGATGAAAAAAGAGATTGCAAGCTTCAATGGAAAGCACATCAACATTCAACTTGATCGCCCGTTCGATTCCCCTGCAAATGGATTCAGTGGGGAGACTCGGCGAGTTGCCAGCTCGAATCGCAATCACTTCGATAGGGTGCCATGAATACTGGTCCAGCAATCGGGTCATTACGCTACCAACAAAAGTGCCGTGACCAACCTGGTCAGCCGCAGACTCCCCGTTCATGTCAACAGAGAGAATCTTCGCGCTTTGAAAAAAGGGATCATCAATATTACAGCCTGTATCAATATAAGCGATTCTTACTTTGCCTTGCTGGACCCGAAGAGGCAATTTTTCCATATGATGTATGCCCAGCAGGTCATTGTCCAGCCATGCATAGGATGGGGACATCTCAGCTCTCACCTGCCATTTGATGAACCCGTAGTGAAAAAGAAGGAGAATCTTGCGGAAGTTCATGGATCACTTCGGGTAGTGTGCCTTGAGCCGCAATGCACCCGTCCCGAACCAGAACAATTTCATCTGCCTCCTCGATATCATCAAGGGTATGGGTAATCATGATGATCGTTTGCTCTATTTCCCGTCGCTGCAACAAGGCATTCAAAATTTGCCGCTTGTTGCTTGCATCAACGGACGACGTTGATTCATCCAGAATCAGGATCGGGTAATCCCGGAAGAGGGAACGGGCTAGACAGATCCGTTGCTTCTCGCCGCCGCTGAAATTTAAGCCGGCTTCACTCATTGAGGTGTGAACTCCGTTCGGTAGGGAATATACGAATTGGGAACTGCTGTCCGCCAAAGCCTTCGACAAGTCTTCCGCCAGAGGCTGCTCTGTACCCAGTTGAATGTTATCCAAAACGCTTCCCTTAAAAAGAGTGGGAGTTTGGGTGACGATTCCGATTTGCTTGCGGATGGATGACATTTCATATTCCATTGCCGGGCGCCCGTTGAACAGAACTTGACCTTCGTCGGGATTCTGCAAACAAGCGATGAGATGGGCGATCGTGGATTTTCCCGATCCGCTTTCTCCTACTATAGCAATCACCTTACCAGTAAGCAGGTTTAAGCTTACATTCTTCAGGATTTCATTTCCATGGTTACCCAGGACGGTAATCCGGTTCAGACTGATGGTGTGAATAGGCTCTTCCATCGCAGTGCTCGAAACATACTGATCCGCATAGACAGGCTCGTCAAGAAAGGCGAACAAACGCTGAGTCGAAGCAGAGACTTGAACGATGACCTGGTTCATGGAAGCGATGGAAAGAATGGGCCCGTATATCCGCCCGATATAAGATGTTATTGCAATCAGATCTCCGAGGCCAATATCATGGTTGATGACCATCCTTGTGCCTGCCCACAAGACGACCACATTGCCTAAACCGGAAACCAGTGAACCGGCTTGTCCCAAAAAGGAATTGGCTACGGACAGTGCAAGATTGTTCTTGAACAACGCCGACAACAATCCGTCCAGCTTCGATTGTCTCGCCTGCTGGGCATGGAAGGCCTGGATGGTGGCAACTCCAGTTAAATCCTCGTGGAAAGAGGTCGTGATTTCGGAGTTGAGCAGTTGACGTTTTGTTGCGTATGCATATAACCTTTTTTTGATCAGGAAGTAGGCTCCGAAATAAATCGGCAGCGTGACCAGCGAGACCAGGGACAGCCTGGGATTCAGGTAAAAGATAAGTACCAGTATGGCAATCAATTGGATCACTTGAACCAGCACCCGCGAAGCGATCGAGGTGATTAGCGAATTGATTTGGGCCACATCGCTATTGACGATAGTGAGGACATTTCCCGTTCCAACCTTGTTCAACGATTGCGCATCAATCCGCATCGACTTTTCGTGAATGGCCGACCTCATTTCCTTTGCGGTAGCTTCCCCAAGCCTTGAGATCAAATAATTCTGTATGAACTCGGTAATCGCCAATAACAACGTCAATGAGACCATACCTGTAATGACCAGGCTCAGCTTCTCGTACTTCTGCTTTCCGATAACCTCATCGATGATATAGGCCATTACCTGAGGGATAAGCAGACCAATGCCCGTTCCTGCCAATATAAAGAACACAGCCAGCAATTGCAGTCTCATATTCATGAAGGCGTATAATCGTTTCAGTTCTTGTTTACCCATCATAGTGGTTTGCTTCCGTTAGATTTGATGTTTGTTGGGTTTGTTTTCTTCTCTCCAGTTTGGAGTAAATCACGTTTTCAGTCGTCATGAATGTAAATAGTCTGAAGATTAATAGGAAAAGTGCAACAAAGCACACGCCATAGACGATCAGAAAAGGCCGGCTTGGATACGCAATCTTTTCCATTTGACTGCCAAACGTCCCCGACATGTTGATAATGGCAAGGATAATGACGGAAAAAGAAGATTTTTTCACGTCGTTCGTGAGCAATTGATAACCTCCGACATAAAGAATGATCAGGAGGATGAAGATTGGATTGAATAGAAGCGAAAACGCCCAGGGCAGTAAGTCAATAGCTAAACTCAGGGAATAATGATAATGCAGGTAAAGCCGAAGCGTAATGTCAAACACGATAATGATAGGGTAGGCAACCATGATGCTAAGTAGAGTCGAGGTTAGTGCCTTTGAAAACCATAATTTGCGTGCGGAATAACCAATAGCCAGCATAGCTTCAACCTCACCCGACATTTTGTTGTTCCAGAATAATTTCGGGAAGAAAGACCAGGCTGAAATCAGGAAAATGGAAATGGATATTCGGACCAGAAAAAGGTTTTCGATATATTGTGTCAGACTTTGCTTTAAATCCATAGGAGATGCTGGATCAGAAATCATTTTTCCCACCGTCTTGAAAATAGTGAAGAAAGGAACACCAATTGCGATCATCATAATCACGAACAGGGTGAGCAAATATTTAACTTTAACATGGTTCCGCATTCCATGTGCAATTAATTGAAGCAAGGCTATTCTCCTTCCTCCACCTTATAAAAACTCATATAGACATCTTCCAGCTTGTTGTCTTGGGCATTCATGCTTGTAAACCGAATATTGCGTTCAATCAGCTTACGCTGGATCATAAACAGGGCATCGAATTCGGACAACTCGAATATCAGCGTGCTCAGGTCCCTTGAAGTGCTGACAACTCCGGGAACGGAGGTTTCAATTTCTTCAATAGCTGACTGGATATCTTCGTTGTCCTCCGTCAACGTGAAAGATACGATCATTGTTTGAGCTTTGAGAACCTGATCCATCGAGCCGGAAAGCTTCAGCGTACCTTGGTCCATCAGGAGCACCTTGTTGCAGATCCGCTCCACCTCATCCAACTGATGCGAGCTCATTAGGATGGTAATGCCCCGCTCCTTCGTCAGTTGCACTAGTAGGTTTCGTATCTCAATCTGCATCATGGGATCGAGCCCGGAAGTTACCTCATCGAGGACAAGCAGTTCCGGCATGTGCACCAAACTGCGGATAATGCACAGCTTCTGCAGCATCCCCTTGGAGAAGGCGCCGACCTTATCCTTCAGCCGATCTTCCATTTTAAACAGCGACGCCAGTTCCAGTATTCTCGCCTTTGAATCTCGGCTGTGCACCCTATACAAGCGGCTGTAGTTAATGATATTGTCCAGCGCGCTCATTTCCTCGCTAAAACCGCTTTTATCAAGCACGAAACCGATGCGCTGATTGATATGTTCCGAAGCGGAGTCGGCTAACCGGTCATATTGAAACATGTTGATGCCGCCTTCATCCGGCCGGATCAGGCCGAGGAGTGCGCGGATCAGAGTAGTTTTTCCAGCGCCGTTGGGACCGATGAGACCGATTAGTTCACCTCTGTCCACCGAGAAGCTGATGTTGTTCAGCATTTTTTTTTTGCCTAATGTTTTCGAGATCCGATCAACTTTAATAACTTGGGGCATGTGCAGCATCCTTTCACAAACAAGCCTTTACTTGGCGAACAGCTGAAATAAAATATAGAAAATTAAATGAATCAGCACAAGGACAGACAGGATACGCAGCAGCCGCCTATTTTTCAGGAGATTCACCATTTTCCCTCCAGTTCAATCAAATACGGAACAGTTCATATCTCCGCAATGGAGCGCGTCGAGTGAAGAAGTTGGAGCTCCCGTCTCTGTGAGACGCTCAAAATCGAAAAATTGATCAACCCGGTTGTTTTTCGCCCACTTACATAGGCCGATGCCTTGCCGTACTCGTTCGACATTTATGATCATAGCCCGGTATGTACACCATTTACAGTACTGCTCATTACCGCATCCGGTACATTCTGCTTCGAGAGGCCATCTGATATTATGGAAAAATGGCGTTATTTGTTCATCCATAATCTCGTTGATCTTATTGTCATAAATGTTCCCCAAGGTAATGAAGCTCTCGTCCATCATGACACAGGGTCTGACATTGCCGTTTGGACCAATAGCTATCGTACGCCAGCCAGCTCCGCAGTTGATCATTGTTTTTTTGAGCTGATTGGAGCGTTCGGCCGATACTTTGTTGACAAAAAAGCTCAGCTCTTCTTTTTCGGTGTATTTATCGATAGCAAGCATTTCCTGAACCTGGGCGGGATTTGGATGGAAAGGAATCTCTTTGCCGCGTCCGTAATTTAGAACATAGGAGTAGCCAAAGAAGGTACTTTTCAGATCATCCTTGACAAAATTCAGAGTATCGATAAAATGATCGAGGTTGTCCAGCGTCATGGTCATGGAGGTGCGAACGGTAAAACCTCGGTCGGTGAGCTGTTTGATTGTATTGGTGGTCCGCTTGAACGCTCCTTTTAACCCTCTGAACTGATCATGATATTCTTCCTTGCAGCTATCCAGACTGATGCTCCAGATAACTTTGTCCTTGTAAGGCTCCAGAAAATCCATGATTTGTGGAGTGACCATCGTTCCATTGGTCAGGATGGCGACGAAATTGAACTTGTCAGCCGCATACTTCAGAATTTCTTTGATGCCCGAGTGAATGAACGGCTCGCCGCCGGTGATTTCGACAAATCTGCCTCCTACATCGTACATTTCTTGGAGCGTGCTGAGGACCTTATCCAGCGGAATTTCATTCTCAGTAATTGAAGGGGAACTGGAACGGTAACAGTGCTTGCAGGTCAAATTGCATTTTGTCGTAACTTCCATGGCAAAGTGCTGAGGGAAATATTTGTCCTTCGCTCCGGTAATCTGCAGAACAGCCGGCGTTTCAGCGATTCGTTCCTGAATCGTCACGTTCTTGAAAATCTCCGTGGAGATATAGAGGAAGGAAATAACATCCTGGGAAAAATCCACGGCTTCGTCGCCCGAGTTGTAATGTTGATTTACAGCCCGAATAATTTCTTCGGTTGTCCGTGTGCCATCACAAAGTTCCAGAAGGGATAATGCGTCATCGTTAATCGTATTCATGGTTCTCGATTGGAAAATAAAGCGGACTTCTTCACCATCATAGTCGCCGTGGATGTAATTGCGGTCAGGCATTTTGTGAACATAGGTTGTGTCATTTACCTTTGGATAAAGTCCGGCAATTTTCAGTGAATAATCACTGAGACTCTCCTGGGTTATCATGTTCATTGTTACCTCTCCTCGTATGATATTTTTTGGAACCTTACCACCAGATAACTTCCAATTCGTTCCATTTCGAAGTTGGAAGTTCTGTTTTTGGCCATGCGATTATGGAGCTACTCATGGAGAAGTATAGCCCGATGATTCAGGAACTTGACATCTTACCGTTAAACATTAAAGGCTTTGTAATGATTTTCACAAATTAGTGCAAGATTTTAACGCCCACTACAAATCGTGTACTCTCTCTACAAGATTACAAAAAATAGGAAAATATCAATAAATGTATTATAATACATACTATACCAAAAATAAATACAGAATGGTGTAGAAAAATGTTGTACATAAAAAATACATAAATTGAACATTTAGTAACCAAAGGGTTCACATAGTTAATCAGTGAGGGCCACCCAATGATAAAATGAAGAAATGTGCCTCCGGCATCAGAAGCATAAATACCAATGGGATATCATCTAATGCCAAGTATCGAGATATTCTAGGGCTCAACAGTATGGGGCTGAGCCACCGCGGCATTGCTGCAAGCCTGTAGGGCTCGCGGAACATGGTTTCTAGAGTTGATCATGAGGAGAGGTCCCACTCCTACTATCTTTATGATTCTATGGCATTGTTGCCGATGGAGCTTTCACAAAATAACCATCTCGTATCCTGAACATCGATCGTGCAGGAGAAGCGTCCTTAAATACTTTTTGAATAATACGGAGGGCAGAATTTTCTGGAAAATAATTTATCGCCAAGAAGAAGACTAGGCCAATACTACTTAAGAACTGCGACCACTTCCAATACTCTGGTGCGTCCCAAAGAATACCTTTGGGTCATAGCTTTGAAATGAAATATGGAAATAGATCAGTGTATGCAATTTCTGAATACTGCGTAAGGCCATGTACATTATATTGTCTACTCGCTGGCCATACACACGGGGATGAAAAGGAAGAGTTCTGGGGGTTTGCTGGAGCGATTCCGTTCTTTGGGGTAGCGAGCCTCTCCTTCACGACTTCTCGAATGCGGGCCTCCTCTTTGCTCGTCAGCCACTGCTGCGTCGTATAGAAGATGCGTGCCTCTGGGTACACGACATAGCAAAAAACCCTTGCTGCGCAAGGGTTTTGTTGAAGTGGGCCCTGAGGGACTCGAACCCCCGACCAATCGGTTATGAGCCGACCGCTCTAACCAACTGAGCTAAGGGCCCTGATCAAAATATCGTAAATAATGGCTGATTGAACTTTGGATGAAATTGGTTGCGGGGGCAGGATTTGAACCTGCGGCCTTC
>NZ_ASSC01000410.1 GCF_000520735.1 Paenibacillus forsythiae T98 | reverse complement strand
CGGACTTAGCCAGTCCATGACGGTAGGAGGATTGAACCCTTCCACCACCTACTATTTTGCCATGAAGACGACGGATGAAGCTGGCAACGTGTCCACCATCTCCAATGTGGCTAGCGCGGCGACATCGGTGAGCAGCGGCAGCGTGGTGAATGTGTCTACGCCCGGAGAACTGGACAGCGCCCTCTCAAGCGCAGTCCCCGGCACAACCATTATCCTTGCGGACGGTACATACAAGAAGAGCGGGTCATTCGCCATTAGCGGCAAGAACGGCACGATTGCCAGTCCGATTACCATTAAGGCGGCCAATCGCGGTCAGGCGGTGATCAGCGGCAGCGCCAATATTACGATGACCAAATCCGCCTATATTGTCATCGATGGTCTGAAATTCACCAATACCGGGAACTCGGCAATTAAGCTCACAAGCTCCAACCATATTCGAATCACGCGCAGCCATTTCCGTTTGACCGAGAATGGCAGCTCCTTGAGATGGTTGTATATCGGCGGCGAGAACAGCCATCACAATCGGATTGATCACAATCTGTTCGAGGAGAAGCATGATCTGGGCAACTTCATCACGTTCGACGGTTCCGATACCCAGGTGTCGCAGTATGATGTCGTCGAGTACAACCACTTCCGCAACATCGGCCCCCGCGCGACGAATGAAATGGAAGCGATCCGCGTCGGGTGGAGCAATATCTCGATGTCGGACGGCTACATTACCTTGCAGTACAACCTGTTCGAAGACTGCGACGGAGATCCGGAGATCGTATCGTTCAAGAGCGGAAAGAATATCTTCCGCTACAATACGGTGCGCAATTCGCAAGGCGTCGTTTCCTCGCGCCACGGCAACGGAAACAGCTTCTATGGAAACTTTTTTCTTGGCGACGGTTCAAAATCGGACCTTGGCGGTATCCGTATCTATGGTCAGGATCATAAGGTCTACAACAACTACTTCGAAGGTTTAACAGGCTCCGGATATGATGCAACCATTGCCGTCGATGGCGGGGATGTGGACACAAGCGGGGCGCTCAACTCGCATTTTCGCGTATATCGGGCTGAGATTGTCAATAACACGCTGGTGAATAACGCAACAGGAATCGAGATTGGCAAAAACTACTCGCTTGCGCCGAAAGACAGCAAGATTGCCAACAATGTAATCAAAGGCTCCAGCAGAAAGCTGATCAACGAGTTCAAGACGCCGGATAATATGCTGTATGAAGGCAATATCGTGTATCCTTCCGGCAGCGCCACTGTAGGCATTGACGCTTCGGCTTCTCAGGTGGTCGTTGCGGACCCGCTCTTCACTACGGTAAACGGTCTACAGAAGCTTTCGGCATCCAGCCCCGCAATTAACGCGTCAGCCGGCAGCTACACTTATGTGAGGGATGACATGGATGGGCAGCCAAGAAGCGACGTGAATGATGCCGGCGCCGACGAATACTCGGCCGCTTCGAGCTTAAACGCGCCGCTGGTTTCGGACGATGTGGGTATAGACGCTCCGTAGCCTGCCCGGCGAGCCGGCAGGAACATAAGCAGCAATAGCAGTGACAACAAGCAGATGTCTTCCGCCGGGAGAGTCTGCTTTTGTCATTGGTGCCGCTGTAAGCTACTGCAAGATAGTTGAATTTCTCGATCATGTCAATGAACTTGAATTTCCGGGAGAGCTGGAGCAATTTCTGAAGGAATCCTTTGACTCCATGAGTGAGATGGATTTACAGCAGATAGATGACTCCATGAATAGGGCTGTTCAAGATTATAGCAGCTTCCTTGCCGAGCACAGGGAGAGCATTGCGCATTATTTGGCCTACCGGAATTCACAGGAGTATAGATCAAGTCCTGCCTGCAAAATGGAGCAGCTGTTAATTGAATTTCAACACAGCAGCGGATATTACGATGTCTTTATTCCGAATTTACAAGCTTTAAGCGGCTCGTATCGAAAATATCAAGAACAGCTAAAGCGGGCAAATACAGCGTTTCTGAACCAATATCCGGATGCGGAGAACCGGTTTGGAAGCAAGTGAAAGGTGAATTTTTTTAAAAAAGGGGCCATAGCCCCGCTGCTTCAAGTACGCTCAGGCGGGCTATGGCTTCAAGTGTTAGCATGGTCGGTATTGAAAGTTGCGTGTATTGCAAAGGCTCTTTAGTAAGAGCCCTCAGCAATCATAATGTCGCGCTCCAGGTCGGCTACGGATAAATCCTGCTTCAGATAAACGTCGTCCTGCGGGAGCGCGAGTTGAAAATCGGTGCAGCTGCAAATGGAAATTGTCCCTTCTTCGAGCACAAAATCCAGCACATGTCCTCCTCCGTCGCGGGCCTCATTGATGAAATGCAAATGATATCCGGCGACTGCGATCCCTTGTGCGAAGGAAGGAGTCCAGAAACCGGCGATAACGCCGTCCACATCGGCAAAATGAAAGGACGGCTGGGATTTGGTAACCTCCACAAATGGCGGATACGGCTTATCCTGATGCGGGACCGTGCGGGTGTGAACCTCCCGAAAATGCCCGTCAATCCGGATCGCGTGAAACAGATTATGGCTGGGAACGAGATCGTCCAGCACCTTCTCCAGCTCTTGACGGGTTACCGCCTTATCCAGCTGCAAAGTCTGCTGTTGTTCAAAAAAGGTTACAGAGGAGAACGGCGTGCTTTCGTCAAGACTGACTTTTTTGGCCGTTCCGTCAGGGTATAAATGAAAGAATTCTCCGTCAAAAGCGATCATCTCCCCGTCCAGCTGATGAAAGGTTCCGATGCCGAAATCCCCGTGCTTTTTCAGTTCTCCAAATGTGACTGTTCCGTCATACAGACCGCTGAGCAGCGCAATCATGGTTGAGGCTTGATAGATGACGTGACCTTCCATTTATCCTCATCTCCTTATTAATGAATAATATGCATTATAATATCAGTTGGCCTTGTCAGGCAGCAGCTTCTCCCCGAGCTTGGCGCTGTCTCTATAGTCAATCGGGATATCGACGACAACGGGACCTATTTGTTCGAGAGCGCAGCGCAGCACTTCTTCCAGTTGATCTGGCCGATTCACCCGGAGTCCGACCGCGCCGAAGCTTTCGGCATATTGCACAATGTCGATGCTGCCAAAGTCCACGCCCGAGGTTCTGCCGTATTTGCCCATTTGCTGGAAGGCAACCATATTATAGGTTCCGTCGGTCCACACAATATGAACGAGCGGAGTCTTCAGCCGTACTGCCGTTTCCAGCTCCATCGAGGAGAACAGAAATCCGCCGTCCCCGGAAATGGAAATGACTTTTTCGCCCGGACGCACCAGTGAAGCGGCAATGGCCCACGGCATGGCTACACCGAGGGTCTGCATGCCGTTGCTGAAGAGCAGGCGGCGGGGCTCATAGCAGCGGAAGTAGCGCGCCATCCAGATATAGTGGGAACCGACATCGCAGGTGACCGTTGTCTGGTCGTCAATCAGCTTGCGCAGGGTAAAGATGAAATCCAGCGGGTGAACATGCTCCGGATGGGGAATGCGCGGGACGGCTCCGTCCTGATCCAGCTTCTGCTGGAGTTCTCTTAACGTCGACAGTGATTCGGGAGGGAGCTGAAGGCCGGTCAAATGCGGAGACAATGTCTCAATGGTCAGGGCAACGTTGCCGATCAGCTCGATCAGCGGCTGGTAATCATGATCGAAGTCGGCTTGCCGGTTATCCAGATGATACACCTTCCGGACCCCTTCACGATTCCAAAGGCAAGGATCATACTCAATCGGATCATAGCCGATTGTCAGAACTACATCGGCTTCCTTCAGCAGAAGATCGCCCGGCTGGTTCGAGAACAGACCGACTCTGCCGATGAAATGTTCTTCCAGGTCGCGCGAGATTACACCGGCGGCCTGAAAGGTTTCAACAACCGGAATATCCGTGCCGCGGATGAGCTTCCGGATAGCTGAGGTCACTTCCGGCGAGCTTGCTTTCATGCCGAGCAGAATAACCGGAAGCTTGGCTTGGCGTATGTTGGCGGCGACGGCTTCGATCAAGGCGGAGGGAGCGGCGCCAAGCTGGGGAGTGGCCAGAGGCCCAAAGTTGAAGGGGACGGCTTCGCCGAGCAGCACATCCATGGGAAGGCTGACGAATGCCGCTCCCGGCTGGGCGGTGGAAGCCTCGCGGAATGCGTTCGTAATCGCTTCGGCGACATTGTTCGGATGCTCGACCTCCACGCTGTATTTCGTAACCGGCTTAAACAGGCCGGCATTGTCCATGGATTGATGGGTATGCTTTAACCGGTCCGCCCGGGGGACAGCTCCTGCGAGCGCTACGACCGGATCGCTTTCCGAGTTGGCCGTAGCCAGCCCTGTGACCAGATTGGAGGCGCCCGGACCGGAAGTTACCAGGCATACCCCCGGCTTGCCTGTCAGGCGGCCGACAGCCGCCGCCATAAAGGCGGCATTCTGCTCATGCCGGCAAACAATAAGCTCCGGCCCCCGTTCCCGCAGCACATCGAATACGGAGTCGATTTTGGCTCCGGGAATTCCGAAAATGTACGGAACCTCTTGCGATATCAAGCTGTCAACAACCAGGTTGGCACCATTTGTTGAGGCGATCACTGTAGAGATCTTTGAATCTGCTTCTGTGCTCATCCTATCCATCTCCTTATCTCTGAAATCTCTGAAAATTCATTTCATTTTCTTCATTTCCATGTATATACAGAAATCATGACGCCAAGGTCTATTATATTACCAATAAAAGTAAAATCAAGTGGGAAAATCAAATTTACTCTGCTTCGGGTGTCTGTGGTATAGTGAAAGCATGAGTCACAGGACAAGGGAGGGCATGATATGACCATTGCAACAACGATGATTATCCGGCTGGATATCGAGAAGTCGGTCGCTTCCTTCGGGGATGTTGCTACAGGCATTGCCGGAGCGGGCGGGGATATTGTCGCCATCGACGTGATCCGCGCGGGCAGGGAGGTAACGACCAGGGACATTACGGTAAATGTGGCGGACGCCGGAAACGAGGAAATTATCCGTGTATTGTCGGACATGCCGGGAATCAAAGTGGTCAATGTATCCGACCGGACCTTCCTGGCTCATCTTGGCGGCAAAATCGAAATTATCCCGAAGCTGCCGATCAAGAACCGCGAGGATTTGTCCCAGGTCTATACCCCCGGGGTGGCGCGGGTCAGCATGGCTATCGCGGAGGATAAATCGAAAGCGTATACATTGACGATGAAACGCAATACGGTTGCGGTGGTGACCGATGGAACGGCGGTGCTTGGCCTGGGGGATATTGGAGCGGAAGCAGCCATGCCGGTCATGGAGGGCAAGGCGATGCTGTTCAAGCAATTGGCCGGAATTGACGCTTTTCCGCTGTGCCTGAATACGAAAGACCCGGATGAGATCATCCGCATCGTCAAGGCGGTCTCCCCCGGCTTTGGCGGCATCAACCTGGAGGATATCTCCTCGCCGCGCTGCTTCGACATTGAGCGGAGGCTGGCGGAGGAGCTTGACATTCCCGTATTCCATGACGATCAGCACGGCACGGCGGTCGTCG